>NZ_CAUVXI010000002.1:28661-108513 GCF_963555845.1 Protofrankia sp. Cas8
CCTCGAACAGACCAGGGATACGGACCGGGGCGACGAGCGTGGCGCGACGAGAGCATGTCCAGATCAAGACCGATGGTGAGATCGCTAAAATGCGGGTGGCGGGACTTGTCGTCGCGCGCACCCTGGCGAAGCTGCGTGCGGCCGTCGAACCGGGTGTCAGCACCGCTGATCTCGATGCCGTCGCCGAGAAGGCCATCCGCGACGAGGGTGCCATCCCATCCTTCAAGGGCTACCAGGGCTTTCCGGCGACGATCTGCACGTCGGTCAACAACGAGGTCGTGCATGCCATCCCCCAGCGCAAGCGGGTGCTGCGCGAGGGAGATCTCATCTCGATCGACTGTGGCGCGATCGTGAACGGCTGGCACGGTGATGCCGCGATAACGGTGCCGGTCGGAGCGGTTGCGCAGAACCTCCTGGAGATGACCGAGGCGTGCGAGCAGGCACTGTGGCGAGGTCTGGCGGCCGCGCAGCTCGGGGGTAAACTCACCGACATCTCGGCGGCGGTGGAGCGTTACGTTCATCCACTCGGGTACGGCATCGTGGACCACTACGGCGGGCACGGGATCGGCACCGAAATGCACCAGCCACCCCACGTCCTCAACCATGGGCGACCGGGCCGCGGCATCCGGCTGGTCGAAGGGGTGGCACTCGCGATCGAGCCGATGATCACGCTTGGTAGGCCGGACACAGCGGTGCTCGACGACGACTGGACGGTGGTCACCACCGACGGCTCGTTCGCCGCTCACACGGAACACACGGTCGCCGTCACATCGCGGGGGCCCTGGGTGCTGACCGCGCTCGATGGCGGCGTCGCGAAGTTCGCCGAGCTCGGTGTGGCCTGCGGCCAGCCGGCCCAGAGCTCCGCTGCCTGATCGCAGCCCCGCACGGCGCTCGACCGTCCTGTTCGGTCGCACGGCAGAGCCAGGTTGGCTCTTGACGGATGGGCAACGTACACTTAGGAGCCGACGGTTAGTCGGGCGTTGACGTTCGTCTGTGTCCACCGTCGGACACCCGAGGGTAGGACAGCGGAGGACATGCCGAAGAAGGACGGGGCCATCGAGATCGAGGGCCGAGTTGTGGAGCCACTCCCGAACGCAATGTTCCGGGTTGAGCTCCAAAACGGTCATCGCGTTCTCGCCCACATCAGTGGCAAGATGCGTCAGCACTACATCCGAATCCTTCCGGAGGACCGGGTGGTCGTCGAGCTGTCCCCGTACGACCTGTCCCGGGGTCGGATCGTCTACCGCTACAAGTAAGCTCGCCTGGCCGACGGCGATGTGATGGTTGATCAGATCACTCGCCGGAGGCCGGGGATTCCCAGCCATCCGGACGCGCGCCCCAGCGGTTGCGCAAGGAGGTTCGTGCAGCCGTGAAGGTCAAACCGAGCGTCAAGAAGATGTGCGAGAAGTGCAAAGTGATCCGTCGCCATGGCCGGGTAATGGTCATTTGTGACAATCTGCGCCACAAACAGCGTCAGGGCTGACGCCGTGGCCCGGTGGTCGGGAACGATGCTTCGCGGCTACGGGGTGTTGGACATGCTCGTCAAAGCGTCACCGTGTCGTGTCAGACGGCACTCACCCCCGGTCGGAGGCCGGGGCCCGGTTCGACGGACAGCGCGCCGTGACGGGGTGGGGACGCTCAAGACCTCCGGTACAGGAAGGAAATACCTGGTATGGCACGCCTGTCAGGCGTAGACCTCCCGCGGGAGAAGCGGATCGAGGTTGGTCTCACCTACATCTTCGGGATCGGCCGGACCCGCTCACTGGAGACCCTCGCCGCCACCGGGGTCAACCCGGACACACGCGTTCGCGACCTCTCCGAGGAAGAGATCGTCAGCCTCCGGGAGTGGATCGACGCGCACTACCGGGTCGAGGGTGACCTGCACCGAGAGGTACGCCAGGACATCCGGCGGAAGATGGAAATCGGTTGCTACCAGGGCCTGCGGCACCGGCGGAACCTTCCCGTCCACGGGCAGCGGACCCACACCAATGCGCGTACCCGCAAGGGTCCACGCCGTGCCATCGCCGGCAAGAAGAAGGCCGGTAAGAAGTAGTAGTCAGCGGCTTTCGGTCGGTGTGACCACTGTCGGTCATCACCGCCGGGCACTGACCGACGACCTCGCAAACGGAGACCACGAGCACATATGCCGCCAAAGACGCGTGCCGCCGGGATCAAGAAGGTCCGGCGCAAGGAAAAGAAGAACGTCGCGCACGGCCACGCCCACATCAAGAGCACCTTCAACAACACGATCGTGTCGATCACGGACCCCAGCGGAAATGTGATCTCCTGGGCGAGCGCCGGGCACGTCGGGTTCAAGGGCTCCCGTAAGTCGACGCCGTTCGCCGCGCAGATGGCGGCGGAGAACGCCGCTCGCAAGGCGCAGGAGCACGGGATGCGCAAGGTGGACGTCTTCGTCAAGGGTCCGGGGTCGGGCCGGGAGACGGCGATCCGCTCCCTGCAGGCGGCTGGCCTTGAGGTCGGCGCCATCCAGGACGTGACCCCGACGCCTCACAACGGTTGTCGGCCGCCCAAACGACGTAGGGTCTGACCCGGTACATCAGGGCCCGCGGTGGCGCGAGGAATGCCTCGGTCGCGCTACCTCTGGCGGAGTTCGCGCCGGCAACACCAGGGCTGAGTGGTCACCAGGTGATCACTCAAGGCCTCCGGTGGCGCGACGAAACACATGATCGCGCCATCTCTGGCCGAAAAGGAGAGAAGGACAAGCATGGCCCGCTATACCGGCGCGGACTGCAAGCGCTGCCGCCGTGAGAAGACGAAGCTGTTCCTCAAGGGCAGCAAGTGCGAGTCACCCAAGTGCCCGATCGAGATCCGGCCGTATCCTCCGGGTGAGCACGGCCGTGGCCGCACCAAGGACTCCGAGTACCTGCTGCAGAAGCGTGAGAAGCAGAAGTGCGCACGCATCTACGGGATACTTGAGAAGCAGTTCCGCGGCTACTACGACGAGGCGAACCGCCGAACCGGCAAGACCGGCGACGAGCTGCTGAAGATCCTCGAATCGAGGCTCGACAACGTTGTCTACCGGGCTGGCTTCGCACCGTCGCGTGACGCTGCCCGCCAGGCTGTGCGGCACGGGCACGTCGTGGTCAACGGTAGGAAGGTCGACATCCCGAGCTACCGGGTCAGCGAGAACGACATCGTCGAGATCGCGCCCAAGGCACGTGAGCTGACCCCCTTCATCATCGCGCGCGAGACGGCGGGCCAGCGCACTGTTCCGGCCTGGCTGGAGGTCATTCCGACCCAGCTGCGGGTGTTGGTGCACTCGCTGCCGGCCCGTCAGGTGATCGACACACAGGTCCAGGAGCAGCTGATCGTCGAGCTGTACTCCAAGTAGCGTAGACTTCAACTTTTCGTTCGACATGGGTGGGGTGGACGGAGACCCCGCCCATGGGCTCCGTCCGGAGCCGAAGTCACGGCGTCATATGGCGGTCGCCGTGTTTGGAAGGATGTAACGATGCTCATCGCACAGCGCCCGACGCTGGCCGAGGAACCGATCTCCGAGTTCCGCTCGCGGTTCGTCATCGAACCGCTTGAGCCCGGGTTCGGTTACACCCTCGGTAACTCCCTTCGCCGTACTCTGCTGTCCTCGATTCCCGGTGCGGCGGTGACCAGCATCCGCATCGACGGGGTACTGCACGAGTTCTCCACGGTTCCAGGGGTCAAAGAGGACGTTACCGACCTGATCCTGAACCTGAAGGAACTGGTCGTGAGTTCCGAGAACGACGACCCCACCGTGATGTACCTGCGCAAGCAGGGCCCGGGCGTGGTCACGGCGGCAGACATCGCGCCGCCGGCCGGCGTCGAGGTACACAGCCTGGACCTGGTGCTGGCGACCCTCAACGAAAAGGGCAAGCTCGAGATCGAGCTGACCGTCGAGCGGGGGCGTGGCTATGTCAGCGCCACCCAGAACAAGCAGGCGGGCCAGGAGATCGGCCGGATCCCGGTCGACTCGATCTATTCTCCGGTTCTCAAGGTCACCTATAAGGTCGAGGCGACCCGTGTCGAGCAGCGGACCGACTTCGACCGACTGATCGTGGATGTCGAGACCAAGCAGTCGATCTCGCCGCGGGATGCGATGGCCAGCGCTGGCAAGACGCTCGTCGGTCTGTTCGGTCTCGCGCAGGAGCTGAACGCCGAGGCGGAGGGTGTCGACATCGGTCCTTCCGCGGCGGACGCCGCCCTTGCCGCGGATCTGGCGCTGCCGATCGAGGAGATGGATCTGACCGTCCGCTCCTACAACTGCCTCAAGCGCGAGGGCATTCACACGATCGGTGAGCTGGTGTCCCGCAGCGAGGCGGACCTGCTCGACATCCGCAACTTCGGCCAGAAGTCGATCGACGAAGTCAAGACAAAGCTTGCTGGGATGGGTCTGCAGCTCAAGGATTCCCCGCCGGGATTCGACCCGCGACAGGCAGTGGACACCTACGGTACCGACACCTACCACGCTCCGTTCAGCGATCCGACCGACGATGGTGCGGAGTTCGTCGAGACCGAGCAGTACTAGACACAACGGCACCTGTGGCGCCCGTAACACGCTGACGGACAGCGAAAGGAACGAGGAGCACTGTCATGCCCACGCCTTCCAAGGGCCCCCGGCTCGGCGGCAGTCCCGCACATGAGCGGCTGATGCTGGCCAACCTCGCCACCGCGCTGTTCGAGCACGGCGGTATCACCACGACGGAGACCAAGGCCAAGCGCCTGCGCCCGTACGCCGAGCGGCTGGTGACCTTTGCCAAGCGCGGCGATCTGGATTCGCGGCGCCGCGTGCTGCGGGTGGTCCGGGACAAGTCCGTCGTGCACGTTCTGTTCACCGAGATCGGCCCGCGCTATGCCGACCGCGACGGCGGTTACACCCGCATCGTGAAGCTCGGGCCCCGCAAGGGCGACAACGCCCCGCTGGCGCGCATCGAGCTCGTCGAGGCTATGACGGTCGCGCAGGAGGCGGTGGGCGAGGCCGAGCGGGCGCGCGGCAGTCGCTTCATCTCCCGGCGGCGGCCGACCGGTGCGACAGCGGAAGCTGCTGCGGATCTCGCGAAGGAGTCGCCGACCGCGGCCGCGGTGGCGGCGGAGGCGGAGGCCGCTGCGGGTGTAGCCGACGCCGAGCAGGCACCGGCTGATGCGACCGATGTGGCTGATGTGGCGGCTACGACCGATGTGGCTGCCACGGCCGCCGATGACGGGACCGGCGCCTCCACGGCGCAGTAGAAGCGCCCGGCAACAGGTACGCGAGGTCGCGGGGCCGGGCGCGCGTGCACAGAATCAGAATCATGATCGTGTGTCCGTCGGCTCCCTGAGGCCTGTTCGGTTGATTATCGGTGGTATCGACTGGTATTCACCGGACAGGCCCTGGCGATCTGCTCAGGAACCCCAGCTCGCGCGAGCCCACCATCCGCTGGAGGATGGTGGGCTTCGTGTTTCGCGTCACACCATGATCCTGGTGATCCCCGATGTCTTTCCCGCCACTTCGCATCCGGCAGGACAATGTGATCAACGGTGTGATTCAGAACTGTCCGACCGGAATCGTCAGGATGCCGTGAACGCCTCAGACGGGCTGCAGCGCCTGCGCCTCGACCTGGCCTACGACGGGACGCTGTTCGCCGGCTGGGCACGCCAGCCCGGACGGCGGACCGTGCAGGGTGATGTCGAAGACGCTCTGATGCGGGTCGCGCGGTTGCCCGCCGTCCGGCTCACGGTTGCCGGCCGGACCGATGCCGGTGTCCATGCGCGTGGCCAGGTGGCCCACGTTGACATTCCCGATGACGTCCCGCTCGGCGGGCTCGCTCGCCGACTCAACGGCGTGCTGGAGCGTTCCGTGCGGATCACGGGCCTCGCGCCGGCCCCGCCGGGGTTCGACGCCCGCTTCTCGGCGTTATCGCGGCGCTACGTCTACCGGATCGGGGACGCGCCGTACGGGGTCGACCCGCTACGCCGCCACGACACGTTGGCCTGGCCGCGCCCACTGGACGCCGAGCGGATGCGGCACGCGGCCATCACGCTGCTGGGTGAGCACGACTTCGGCGCCTTCTGCCGGCGTAGGGAGGGTGCGACCACCGTGCGGACGCTGCTGCGCCTTGACGTGGCACGGGTGCACGACGGCGTGGTGGCCGCCGACGTGGAGGCGGACGCCTTCTGCCACTCGATGGTCAGGGCATTGGTGGGGGCGCTGCTCGCCGTGGGGGAGGGCCGCCGTCCCCGGGAGTGGGCCGCGCGGGTCCTCGTGCGAGGTGTTCGCGACCCGGCGGTGACCGTGGTTGCGCCGCATGGCCTGACCCTCGTCGAGGTCCGCTACCCCCCTGACACCGATCTCGCCGCTCGCGCGGCGGTGACCCGGGCAGTCCGGGTCCCCACGACCTCGTCCGGCTAGCCGGGCGCTCTTAGGCCAAAGAGTACGCGACGATCGTCAGTGCGGCCCGTGGCCGGTGAGGCCGCGTCGAAAGATCGGCTCGGTGGCAAGTAGTGCGAGATCGTGGCTGGCGGTGCTCAACGCGGGGTCAGCAGCTGCTCCCTGGCTACCGTCGGTGTAGGCGAGCTGCAGCACGATCAGGTAATGGCCGCTGACCCGCGCATTCCGCCACGAGTTGTCGCCGGTCGGATTCGTGACCACGGCGCCGGGCAGAGCATCCGCCGGCACCGCCACGGCCGGTACGCCACCCTGGCCGGCAGCGATCACGCTTGCCGCCTTCGCAGCGGTAGTCGCGTCGTCGAGAACGAGAACGGACACCGCTGCCAGCACCCGGCGTCCGGACGTCTCCGATTCACTCAGATACACCGCGTGGACGAGCTGCCGGCACCGGTCGCCGGGCAGCGCGGTAGCGAGTTCACCGGTGAGACCCGGGCACCCGACCTCCAGCGTGGATGCGAGCCGCCGGTAGGAACGAAGATCGATGGTGGCACGGTCGGCGGCGAAGAACTCGCTGGCTGTGACCGGGTCGGAATCCGTCCGCGCGCTTTCGATGAAACCGGGGCCGACCAGCCCCGGGCCTGCCGTTGCCACCGGCGGCGAGGCCCGCCGGCTGCTGCGGCTGTCATGCTTGGCGACGATGGCGACAGAGGCGATCACCAGGGCAGCCACAATGCCCGCCACTGTGATCAACCTAGCGATGTAACCCCGGGTCACGGGACGAACGGGGGCCGGCGGGCGGCGCGCATCATCCTGCGCGTCCAGATCCTGGATAGGCACCAACGCGCCGTCGGTTGCCGCAGCCGATGTGGCCGGGGGCGCTGAGTCCATTGCTGTCGGTCCGGTTGCTGTCGGTCCGGTTGCTGCCGGTCCGGTTGCTGCCGGCCCGGGGACTGCCGGATCCGGCATGACCGGATCCGGGACGGAGCTGCCGGCGTCGGGGGTCCATACCGGCCTGCGGATCGAGGACGGCAATCCACGCAGCGGGCCGAACAGCGGGTCGTCGGCGGGCGGGGCCCACAGATCGCCGGGATGTTCGAGGGCGTCCCCCGAAACGCCGGGTGAACGCTCTGGCGGTTTCTCATCCACCTGCCGCAGACTACGGCGTGCTCGGTGGATCTTCATCGGCTGCCGATCAGTTCGCAGACCTCGCCGGCCGGCTGCGTCGTCCGCCTGGTAACCTCAAGGACTAGCCGGCCAAAGGCGATGCGATCAGCGGTCTTTTCGCGTCATCGGCGGCCTCGGAGGACCTAACGCTCATGACGGGTTGCGAGATCCAGGCGTCAAGCGGCGTGAGCGGCCCGACGGCACAATCGAACGCATCCGCTGACAAGAAAAGGCAGACCTGTGCGCACGTACCAGCCCAAGCCCACGGACATCCAGCAAGCCTGGCATGTCATCGATGCCACGGACGTGGTGCTCGGCAGGCTGGCCAGCCAGGCCGCTCAACTGCTGCGAGGCAAGCACAAGCCGACATTCGCGCCGCACATCGACACCGGTGACTTCGTCATCGTCGTGAACGCGGGCAAGGTCGCCCTGAGTGGTAACAAGCGCGAGCAGGCCCAGTATCACCGACACTCCGGCTACCCTGGCGGTCTGCGCAGCACCTCTTATGGGACACTGCTCGACACGCGGCCCCAGGTCATCGTCGAGAAGGCGATCAAGGGCATGCTGCCGAAGAGCAAGCTGGGTAGGGCACAGGGCACCAAGCTCAAGGTCTACGCGGGGCCAATCCATCCCCACCAGGCTCAGCAGCCCCATCCGTTCGAAATCATCCAGGTCGCGCAGTAAGCCGCGGACCATCTGACCAGGAAGGACAGACGACGTGGCTGTCGTGACCGACGCCCAGGGCAACCCTCGTGCCACCGGTCGGCGCAAGGAGGCTGTTGTCCGGGTACGCCTGCTGCCGGGCAACGGCAAATGGACGCTCAACGGGCGTTCCCTGGAGGAGTACTTCCCCAACAAGGTTCACCAGCAGCTTGTCAACGAGCCGCTCAAGGCGTTGGACCGCGCCGAGTCCTACGATGTGGCTGCACGCCTGCACGGTGGCGGCGTCTCCGGCCAGGCCGGCGCACTTCGCCTTGCCCTTGCGCGGGCGCTGACCGTTGCCGAGGAGGAATCCCGTCCGATACTGAAGAAGGCGGGCTTCCTGACTCGTGATCCCCGGGTCAAGGAGCGTAAGAAGTACGGCCTGAAGAAGGCTCGGAAGGCACCTCAGTACAGCAAGCGCTGACGCGCTGACCTCGCGGGATCTCGAAGTGGCGAGGCTCTTCGGTACCGATGGCGTGCGCGGGGTCGCCAATGTCGATCTCACCGCCGAACTGGCATTGGCGTTGTCGGCGGCGGCTGTGGGGGTGCTCACCGAGCACCGCGTTGCTGGCAGTGGGCGCCCGGCCGTAGTGGTAGGCCGTGACACCCGGCCGTCCGGGGAATTCCTGGAGGCCGCGGTCGTCGCCGGTCTCGCGTCGGCCGGCGCGGACGTCCTGCGGATCGGTGTCGTGCCCACACCGGCGGTGGCTCATGCGGTGATCAGCTCGAACGCGGCCCTCGGCGTGATGCTCTCGGCGAGCCACAACCCGATGCCGGACAACGGCATCAAGTTGTTCGCGGCTGGCGGGCACAAGCTCCCGGACGAGATCGAGGACGAGATCGCCGAACGTCTCATGGGTCCCGCGTCGACCCGTCCCACCGGCGCGGCGATCGGGCGGGTCCGTGACGACGGTGGTCTCGTGGAGAGCTACACGGACTTCCTGCTGGCGACCGTGCCCGTCCCGCTGACCGGGCTTCGGGTCGTGGTCGACTGTGCGCAGGGTGCCGCGTCCCTGTTGGCGCCGCGAGTGTTGCGCACGGCCGGTGCCGACGTGATCGCCCTGCATTCCGACGGGGACGGGACCCGGATCAACGACGCCTGTGGCGCGACCCACCTGGAATCGCTGCGGGCCGCCGTGGTGCAACACGGCGCTGACGCCGGCATGGCGCACGATGGGGACGCCGACCGTTGCATCGCCGTCGACGCCAATGGTGAGGTCGTTGACGGCGACCAGATCCTCGCGCTGTGCGCTCTTGCGCTGCGTGAGCGTGGCCAGCTTGCCGACAACACCCTCGTGGTGACGGTGATGTCGAACCTCGGCCTGCATCATGCGATGCGGGACGCCGGCATCGAGGTGATCACGACCCCCGTTGGTGACCGTTACGTGCTTGAGGTCATGCGTGAGCGGGGACTGTCCCTCGGTGGGGAGCAGAGCGGTCATGTCGTCTTCCTTCGCCACGCGACGACCGGGGACGGGTTGCTCACGGCGTTGCAGGTGCTGGGCCGGATGGCCGAGACCGACCGCCCGTTGGCGGAGCTGGCGAAGGTCATGACACGGCTGCCGCAGGTGTTGGTGAACGTCCGGGGCGTCGACCGGTCGAAGGTTGCCACCTCAGCTGAGTTGGCCGCGGCGGTGGCGGCGGCCGAGGCTGAACTGGGCGATGAAGGTCGGGTTCTGCTGCGTCCGTCAGGCACCGAGCCCCTGGTACGGGTCATGGTGGAGGCGCCGACCACCGCCCAGGCGCAAGCGGTGGCCGCACGCCTGTCCGCGATCGTCCAGAGCGCCCTCGGCTAAGAGCGCCCGGCAACGGACCCTAAGAGCGCCCGGCAACGGACCCTTGCCATTCGACGCATCCACCCAAACAGGTGTGGCAGCGCTCGCACACTTCCTCGGTTGCGTACCCTGACCGCATGTGTGGGATCATCGGGTACATCGGCGGACAGTCGGCGCTGGATGTCGCTCTTGCGGGGCTGCGCCGCCTGGAGTATCGAGGCTACGACTCGGCGGGCATTGCAGTGGTCGCTGACGGCCGGCTACGTGTTGTGCGCAAGGCCGGCAAACTGGCGAATCTGGAGAAAATGCTGGGCGAGGCGGACACCGGCCTACCCGGGACCACCGGCATCGGCCACACCCGCTGGGCGACGCACGGCGGTCCGACGGACGTCAATGCACATCCGCACACCGACTGCACGGGCGCCATCGCTGTGATTCACAATGGGATCATCGAGAACTTCGCGAGTCTGCGGGCCGGCCTGGAGAGCGGCGGGCATGAGCTGACCAGCGAGACCGACACCGAGGTGGTCGCACACCTTCTCGAGATCGAACTCGCTGGGATGGCCGCTGCCGGCGGTGACGCAACGGCGGGTGTGAGCCCGCTCAGCGAGGCGCTACGGCGGGTCTGCGGCCGATTGGATGGCGCCTTCACACTCGTCGTCGTGCATCGTGATCATCCAGGCGTGGTGGTGGGTGCGCGCCGCAACAGTCCGCTGGTCGTGGGCCTGGGTGCGGGTGAGACCTTTCTGGCCAGCGACGTCGCGGCGTTCATCGCGCACACCCGCAGCGCGTTGGAGATCGGGCAGGACCAGGTGGTCGAGGCCCGCCGCGACGGGGTTACCATCATCGACTTCGCCGGCGGCGTTGTCGAGGGCCGCCCATACCATGTGAACTGGGATGCCAGCGCCGCGGAAAAGGGCGGTTTTCCTTATTTCATGTTGAAGGAGATCAGCGAGCAGCCGACGGCGCTCGCGGACACGCTGCGTGGACGTCTGTCGAACGCCGGCGAGATTGTTCTGGACGAGGAGCGCCTTTCCACCCAGGACTTCCGTGACGTCGACAAGGTCTTCATCGTCGCCTGCGGCACGGCTTACCATGCCGGGCTGATCGCCAAGTATGCGATCGAGCACTGGACGCGGTTGCCGTGCGAGGTCGAGATGGCCTCGGAGTTCCGCTACCGCGACCCGGTCCTCGACCGTTCAACCCTGGTGATCGCCATCAGTCAGAGCGGCGAGACGCTGGACACCCTGATGGCGGTCAAGCACGCACGGGAGCAGAAGGCCAGGGTGCTGGCGATCTGTAACACGAACGGGTCGACCATCCCACGGGAGTCCGATGCCGTGCTCTACACCCGGTGTGGCCCGGAGGTCGGTGTCGCTTCGACCAAGACCTTCCTCGGCCAGGTCGCCGCGTGTCTGCTGGTTGGCCTGTACCTCGCACAGGCCCGCGGTGTCCTCTACGGCGACGAGGTCGCGCGGTACGTCGAGAAACTGCAGACCACCCCGATGCTCGTGCGCGAGACCCTGGCCACGGTCGAGCCGATAAGGGCGCTTGCGCGCACTCTGGTCGACGCCAAGGCGGTGCTGTTCCTCGGCCGCCATGTCGGTTACCCGGTGGCGCTGGAAGGCGCTCTCAAGCTCAAGGAGCTCGCCTACATGCACGCCGAGGGCTTTCCGGCAGGCGAGCTGAAGCACGGGCCGATCGCGCTCATCGAGCCGGGTCTGCCGGTGGTGATCGTGGTGCCGTCCCCGCGGGGCCGTTCACACCTGCATGGGAAGATCGTTTCCAACATCCAGGAGGTGCGTGCCCGCGGAGCGCGGACCATTGTGATCGCCGAGGAGGGTGACACCGTGGTCGTACCCTACGCGGAGCATCTGATCCGGGTACCGGAAACACCGACCCTGTTCGCGCCGCTGGTGACGACGCTGCCGCTGCAGGTCTTCGCGTGCGAACTGGCCCTCGCCCGCGGCCTCGACGTCGACCAGCCGCGCAACCTCGCCAAGTCGGTCACCGTGGAATGACGCCTGGCAATACAGGGCCGTGGCATCGGCGCCCGGCGCGCGTCGATGCCGGCCCGCCGGCATGGTCGGCATGGTCGGCATGGTCGGCCGGTCGGGTCAGTCGGTCGGGTGCGGGCGTCGCCAGCGGGTCGCGGCCTCCCGCAGATCCATCGCCAGGACGTCGTTGACGGCCGCGAGGTCGACAACCAGGTCGACCAGGCCTGGTCCGTCGAGGCTCTCGAGGAAGTCCCGCAGGTCGATCGGCTGGCCGTCGGCGTCGTAGAAGCCGTCGTCGGTGCTGTCGAAGTCGTCGTCGTCCTCACCGGGGTCGATCGCCCCGGTGGCCACGAGGGCGAGTGCGACGGCGTGCGCGCAGAACTGTTCGACGGCACCGGTCGGACACGTACAGGTCGACCCCGGCGTCCCATCGATCACTGACAGCTGGGTCTGGGTGGGTTGGTCACCGTCCACGGTGCCGGACGCACTGCTCGGTCGGATCCGCAGGTCACCGACTCGTCCCTGCAACGCGAGGGCGACGCCGCGGGTGAACTCGCCCAGGCCCGCGAGGCGAGCGCACTCGTCCTCGTCGAAAACGGCGTGCAACGGGGTGATGGCGATGTCGTCATGTCCGTTTGGCCCCGACTGGTTGACGATCATCGGGCAATTCTACGAGACCTGCGCTCGGCGGGCGCAGGGTCCTGGCACCTCGGGCCGTGGCTCACGTCTGCCACCCGCCGAAGGCGGTGCGATGCTGTTTGTCGCATCGCCGGAGGCGTGCCGGGCGGGGTTGACCGCCCGAAGCCGTTCCCCGACGCGCGAGGGTGCGTTTGACGGTGCGACGGACAGCTTCGACGGAGAGCATGGCCGCTATGAGATCCGCCCATTTGGTGATCCAGGTCAGGGATGCCGAGGCGTCCCTGCTGGCCAGCCTGCCACCTGGCGCCCTGATGCAGCGGGCCGTGCACGGCCTGCTGTCGCATGCGGCACGCCGGCTCGGTCGGGTGTACGGCGCCCGGGTAGTCGTTCTCGCCGGAAGCGGTGACAACGGCGGTGACGCGCTGTGGGCAGGTGCGCTCCTTTCGGCTCGGGGCGCCCGGGTGGATGCGCTCGCTCCCGGGCGTACGCATCCGGCCGGGACGGCGGCCCTGCTCGCGGCGGGCGGACGCCTGCACCGCCTGCCCGGTCCAGACCCGGTTGGCCAGCAGCCGGTACGCGCCGGCGCGCCGGTCGGCGATGACACCGCCGCGGGCCTGGTGGCCGCGGCTGACCTGATCCTGGACGGCATGCTCGGCATCGGTGGGAAGGGCGGCCTGCGCGCGGGCTACGCCCAGTTGGCCGGGCTGGCCCCGGTCGGGCGCACCGTCGCCGTGGACATCCCGAGCGGGGTGGACGCCGACACCGGCGCGGTGGTGGGTCCAGCCATCCGCGCGAGCAGCACCGTGACATTCGGAACCTACAAACGCGGCCTGCTGATCCCTCCGGGGGCTGACCACGCGGGCCGCATCGAGCTCGTCGACATCGGGCTGGTACTTCCCTGCGCGGATCTGGTCGCTCTTGATGACGCCGACGTGGCCCGGCTGCGCCCGAGCCCTCGTCCGGCGGATTCCAAGTACACCCGGGGCGTGCTGGGCCTGGTCGCCGGCAGTGACCTCTACCCCGGCGCCGCGGTGCTCGCCACCGGCGGGGCGCTGCGCGGGGCCGCGGGCTACGTGCGGGTGGTCAGTACACCGGTGGCCGCCGACCACGTGCGTCGTGCGCACCCCGAGGCGGTGGTCACCCAGATCGACCCCAGTAACGCCGGCGCCGTTCTCGCGGCCGGTCGGGTGCAGGCGTGGGCGGTTGGTCCCGGCCTGCCACCAGACGCCGGGACCGCCCGCGTGGTGGCTGCCCTGCTGGCAGGTGACCTGCCCGTACTGCTCGATGCGGGCGCGCTGGGCGCGTTGGCCGGCGATGCCCGGGGCGTTGCCGCGCTGCGGGCCAGGGCCGCGCCTACTCTGCTCACGCCGCACGAGGGCGAGTTCGTCCGCCTTGTCGGGGCGCTGCGCTGGGACGCGGGGGCGACCATCCACGAACTGACCGTGGACAGATTGGGCGCGGTACGCCGCGCCGCAGCCGAACTGGGGGCGACTGTGCTCCTCAAGGGCGCCCGTACGTTGATCGTCAATCCGGACGGGCAGGCACGGGTGAACACCACAGGCACACCGTGGCTCGCGACCGCGGGCAGCGGTGACGTCCTGACCGGCCTGTGCGGCTCGCTGCTCGCCGGTGGGCTGGCTCCGCTGGATGCCGGCAGCGTGGGAGCCCAGCTGCACGGTCGGGCGGCGCAGCGGGCGGGCCATCCGCTGGCTGCCTCCGATCTGGCTCCGATGTTGCGGGTCCGTGGAAGGCACTGAGCAGGTGGGTGTCGTTGAGCGGGCACATGCCTTGGCGCACTCTGCCCCGGCAGCCCTTGTTACCGTCAGAGCGCGTACGCGTGTGGTCGGCGTTCGCATGCACGGGACGATGATTGCGCGGCCTTTGGCCGGTGAAGCTGTGTGGGGCCGCCGGCCGCGCGTAGAACCATGATCGCGCGGCCTTTGGCCGGTGAGGCTGTGTGGGCAGGTCAGGAAGGCTTCGGATGACACGGCAGAGCGGCAACCTACCCGCGTGCGCGGTTGTCGATCTTGACGCGGTCCGCGAGTCCGTGGCGACATTGGTCACCCGTGCCGGCAACGCCGCGACCATGGCGGTGGTCAAGGCCGACGGCTATGGTCACGGGATGCTGCCCTGCGCGCGTGCCGCGCTGGAGGCCGGTGCGAGCTGGCTCGGGGTCGCGTTCATATCCGAGGCGCTCGCGCTGCGCGCCGCCGGGTTCACGGTACCGGTGTTCGCCTGGCTCAGCACGCCCGGGGAGCCGCTCACCGAGGCGATTGCCGCCGACGTCGACCTGTCGGTGTCGGCGCCCTGGTCGCTGGCGGAGATCGCCGCGGCCGCGCGGTTGACCGGCCGCACCGCACGGGTCCATCTCAAAGCCGACACCGGCCTGAACCGGGCGGGGGCGACCGAGGCGGGCTGGCCGTCCCTGTGTGCCGCGTCGGCGGCGCGTGCCGCCGACGGCCTGATCGACGTGGTCGGTGTGTGGAGCCACTTCGCGTTCGCGGACTCGCCCGGCCATCCGACCGTCCGCGCGCAGATCGGGTACTTCCGGGACGCGGTGGCCATCGCGGAGAAGGCCGGTCTACGTCCGCGCGTGCGCCACCTGGCCAACTCGGCCGCGACCCTGATCAGCCCGGACGCACACTTCGACCTGGTCCGCCCCGGAATCTCGGTGTACGGCCTGTCGCCCGGACCTGCCCTCGGTCCTCCCGCAGCCCTCGGCCTGCGCCCGGCCATGACACTCACCGCTCGGCTGGCGTTGGCCAAGCGGGTGCCGGCCGGCGGCGGGGTGTCCTATGGCCACCGATACACCACCCTGGACGAGACGACGCTCGCGTTGGTGCCACTCGGGTACGCCGACGGCGTCCCGCGGTCGGCGGGCAACACGGCCGAGGTGCTGTTGGCCGGCCGTCGCAGGCGCATCGCCGGCACCGTGTGCATGGACCAGTTCGTCCTGGACGTCGGCGACGATCCCGTTCAGGCGGGCGATCAGGTCATCCTGTTCGGGCCGGGGGAGCACGGCGAACCCACCGCCGCCGACTGGGCGGATGCCCTCGGGACCATCAACTACGAGATTGTCACGAGGATCGGTGTCCGGGTACCGAGGGTGCACCTCAACGTGTCCGGCCCAGCCGGCCCAGCCGGGCCGGAACGCGGCCTGCCGTGACCGTGACGCCAGATTATGATCATCGACGCCTGGTGGTGACTGTGAAGATGCCGGACGTCGGCGGGCTGCTTGCCCGTACCGGCGAGACTGGCGGCGGCTCGCGGGGGGCGTGGCCGGCTGGCGTCGCCGGTCTTGCCGGCCTCGCCACCGCTGTCGTTGTCGGCGCCGCGGCGCGGCGGCGGTTCCAGCGCCGCTCGGACCGGGCGGGCGTGCTGGCGGATTTGCCGGCTGAGCTGCCGGATGCCTTGGCGGCCGATCTGCCGGCAGACCTGCCCGCCGATCTGTCGGACGCCTTGGCGCCCAGGCCGTCCGATGGCGGTCCGGTCCCGCTGGTCGGGGGGCGTCCGACCACGGTGATCGCGTCGGATGGCGTACCGTTGCACGTCGAGATCGTCGGAGATCCCGGCGCCGCGCTCACCCTCGTCTTCATCCACGGCTTCTGTGTCAGCCTTGACTGCTGGACGTTCCAACGCCGTGATCTTGCCGAATGTGGGCGGTTGGTGTTCTACGATCAGCGTGCCCACGGCTCATCCGGCGCCTCCGACGTCGCGGCATGCACGATTGAGCAGCTCGGTGACGATTTGTATCGAGTGCTGACCGACGTGGTGCCGACTGGACCGGTGGTCCTTGTCGGACACTCGATGGGCGGGATGACGGTCCTTGCGTTGGCTGATGCGCACGCGGAACTGTTCGGCGACCGCATCGTCGGGGTCGGCCTCCTGTCGACCAGTGCCGGCAGTCTGGCCACGGTGACCTTCGGCCTGCCGGCGGCTGCGGCGAAGGTCCTGCGCGTCACGCTGCCCGGTCTTGCCGTCGGCCTGCGCCATGCCCCGACGCTGCTGGAACGGGGCCGCCGCCACGGCAGTCAGATTGCGTGGGCCGCGACCCGTCGGATCGGCTTCGGCTCCACCGCTGTCGGTTCGCCTGTCGTGTCGTTCCTGGAGCAGATGGTGGCCGCAACGCCGCTGCACGTGATGGCCGCGTTCTTGCCTGCGCTGATCAGTCATGACAAGCTCGCCGCAGTGGCGGCGCTGGTGACCACGCCGACGCTGATTCTCGTCGGTGACGCCGATGTCATGACCCCGTTGGAGCACAGTCGGACACTGACCGACGCCCTGCCTGAAGCCGACCTGGTGGTCGTGGCCGGGGCCGGACACGCCGTCCCGCTCGAGCGCCCTGACGAGGTCAACGAGGCGCTGCGCACGCTGGTGAATCGGGCGACCGCCCGGCCGCGGGGTTTGTTGAGCCCGCAGCGATCGCACGGCCCTGATGACCTCTCCGCGTCGGCCTCGTGAACGGCTCGTCCGGGTCTGCCGGGTCTGCCGGGCCCACCGTCTGGACCGACGGACCGGCCTGGATGGTCGAGGTCCCGACGGCTGGAACCATGCGCGCTGTCGGTCGCCGGCTGGCCGGGCTGTTGCGCGCCGGGGATCTCGTGATACTCGCCGGCCCACTCGGTGCCGGCAAGACTGTTCTGGTCCAGGGCATCGCCGCCGGACTGGGTGTCACCGGGGCGGTGACCTCGCCGACCTTCGTGATCGCCCGGGTACACGATGACGGGCGGGTACCCCTGGTGCACGTGGACGCCTACCGTCTGGGCGCAGTCGCTGAAGTCGAGGACATCGATCTCGATGCTGAGATCGAGGAGTCTGTGACGGTTGTCGAGTGGGGCTCGGGGCTGGTGGAGGGCCTGGCCAGCGGGTATCTGCGGGTCGAGATCGAGCGGCCGCCCGAGGCCGCGCCGCTGCCCGGTTTCGGCGATGTCGACGATTGTGATGACAGCGGCGTCCGTGTCATCCGGATGGTCGGTAGCGACCGCGGATGGTCGACCCGCCTGCGGTCGTTGTGGGCGGAGGACGAGGGTGCGGTCCGGCCACCGCCGGGGTTCCACCGGCCCGAACCACCCGATCATGCGATCTGATCGAAGATCCACCGGGCAGGCCCTAGGCTGTCAAACGTGCTGCTTCTCGCTGTTGACACGGCGACACCCGCCTGCTCGGTCGCCCTGGTGGACGTCCACCGGGGTCAGCCCGCCGCCGGATCGGCGAGCGTGGCCACCGCGGCTGGGGTCCCGGCGGCTGAGGTCCCGGCGGCCGGGGTCATGGCGGTAGAGGGCATGGCGGTTGAGGGCATGACGGGACGGGCGCAGCGGCGGGTCGTCGATCCGCGAAAGCACGCGGAACTGCTGGTGCCGTTGATCCGGGAGGTTCTTGACGAAGCGTCGGCACGCCCGGGTGACCTCGACGCCGTGGTGGTTGGCATCGGCCCAGGGCCGTTCACCAGCCTGCGGGTCGGCGTGATGACAGCCGAGGCCTTCGCCGATGCCCTCGGCTTGCCTGCTTATGGCGTGTGTTCGCTGGACGGTGTCGGTGCTGACACCTCGGGCAGAGTGGCCGTGGCGACCGACGCGCGGCGCCGGGAGGTGTACTGGGCGGTGTACCAAAACGGCGAGCGGGTGGACGGGCCGTCCGTGGGCCGGCCACAGGTGGTCGTCGACGAACTGCGGCGGATGTCGGTCCACCGGGCGGTCGGCCCCGGCCTGCACCTGTATCCGGACGTCTTCGCGGATTTCGCCGACCTCGCCGACCTCGCAGAGCCGGCGGACCCGGGCTATCCGTCCCCGGTCACCCTCGCCCGCCTGGCCGGCGCGGCGGTCCTGGCCAACCGACCACCCGCGCCGCTCGTCCCGCTGTACCTGCGCCGGCCGGACGCGGCGCAACCGCGTCCGCCGAAGGCTGTGGCCCGGTGATCGGCAAGATGACGATCAGGACAGACCCGGCGACCGGGGATGCGCCGACACCTGGGCGGCGGGACGAGGTGACCCTCGTGCGCCTGCGCTGGTGGCATCTTGACGATGTCGCCGAGCTGGAGCAGGAGATCTTCGCCGAGGATGCCTGGAGCGCCGAACTGTTCTGGTCGGAACTCGCCCAGGGCGAGACGCGCCACTATCTGGCCGCCGTTCGCGGCGGGCGGATAGTGGGTTACGGGGGGCTTGCGGTCCATGACGATGAGTCCTACGTGCAGACCGTCGGCGTCAGCACGGATGCCCGCGGCGGCGGGGTGGGTACCCGGTTACTCGTCGCGCTGTTGCGCCACGCCCGGATACGCGGCGCCCACCGTTGCGACCTGGAGGTGCGCACCGACAACAGCACGGCCCAGGCTCTCTACCAGCGGCTGGGTTTTGTCAATCTCGGTGTGCGCAAGGGCTATTACCAGCCGTCCGGAGCCGACGCCTACGTGATGTCTGCTCGTCGTATCGACACCAACGACTACGGTGAGCTACTGGACGCGGTGGAGTCGACGGTGTCCCGGTGAGCGGGGCTCGCGCCGGTCCCACGGCCCCGGTGCGGGGTGACGCGCCGCTGGTACTGGGTATTGAGACCTCATGCGACGAGACCGGCGTGGGTTTGGTCCGCGGTGGCGTTCTGCTCGCCGACACCCTCGCGTCGTCCGTGGACGAGCACGCGCGCTACGGCGGGGTCATCCCGGAGATCGCAGCCCGGGCACACCTGGAGGCGATGGTTCCGACCGTCGAGCGGGCACTGTCCCAAGCGGGGCTGCGCCACTGCGACGTCGACGCGATCGCGGTCACCGCTGGTCCGGGCCTTGCCGGGGCGCTGCTGGTCGGTGTGGCCGCGGCCAAGGCGTATGCGTTCGCGCTCGGCGTCCCGCTCTACGGTGTCCATCACCTGGCTGCGCATGTCGCGGTGGACACCCTTGAGCATGGAGCGTTGCCCAGTCCGTCAATGGCGTTGCTGGTCTCCGGTGGGCATTCGTCCCTGCTGCTGGTACCGGACCTCGCCACCGGCGCGGTGATCCAGCTCGGGGCCACGGTCGACGATGCAGCGGGCGAGGCGTATGACAAGGTTGCCCGGCTGCTCGGGATGCCGTTTCCGGGTGGACCGCCGATAGATCGGGCGGCCCGGGACGGGAGCCCCACGATTGCGTTCCCGCGCGCGAAGGCGGGCGACGGTACCTTCGACTTCTCCTTCAGCGGACTGAAGACCGCGGTGGCCCGCTGGGTGGAGGCGCGCAACCGCGTGGGCGAGCCGGTGCCCGTCGCCGACGTCGCCGCGTCGTTCCAGGAGGCCGTTGTGGATGTGTTGACGGCCAAGTCGGTCGCGGCCTGCAGATTGCACGGGGTGGACACCCTGGTGATCGGCGGCGGCGTGGCGGCGAACAGCAGGCTGCGGTCGCTCGCGGCGGCGCGGTGCGAGGCCGCCGGTATCACCCTGCGGGTGCCGCTGCCCGGACTGTGCACCGACAACGGTGCGATGGTCGCCGCGCTGGGCTCCCTTCAGGCCGCGGCCGGGGTCACGCCGTCCCCGCTGGACATTTCCGCCACCTCGATCCTTCCGTTCTAGCCTTGTCGGGGCCGCCGGGCGTGCGTAGAAGCATGATCGCACGCCCTTTGGCCGTTCTAGCTTTGTCGGGGCTTAGAGCGCCCGGGAAGGTCGAAGATGGGGTTGTGGTTGATGTGACGCGCATGTGGGAGGCGCACGCGGCCGAGGGATGCCTGGATGGGCTCCTGGCCTGGTTGGATCAGGCTCTGGCGGGCACATCGGCGGAGATCTACCGTGGCGTCGGTGACAGCGGAGACGTTGTCGTCGTTCTCCTCCATCCGCAGGGGAGCGAACCGTCGGTGGGCGGTAAACCATCGACCGGCGCCGCCGCGTCCGTCCTCGATGGTGTCCCGCCGAGCCTTCTCGCTCGGTCCGCACGGGGGTGGGACTTCATGCGCGTATCGTCACGCGGACGGAATACCAATAACCAGGAGGGGGCCTGATGGAAAGAAGCGTTGTCACTGGAGGTGCCGGTTTTCTGGGGTCGCACCTGTGCGAGCGGCTGTTGGACGAGGGCCATGAGGTCATCTGCCTGGACAACTTCGTCACGGGGACGCCGGCGAACGTCGCTCATCTTGCGGACCGCGAGGGATTCCGGCTGGTCCGCTGCAATGTAACGGATTACGTTCATGTTCCTGGTCCGGTCGATTACGTGTTGCACTTCGCGTCGCCGGCGAGCCCGATCGACTATCTGCATCTACCGATCCACACCTTGAAGGTCGGCTCGATCGGTACGCTGCACGCCCTTGGCCTGGCGAAGGAAAAAGGCGCGCGTTTCATACTGGCGTCGACCTCGGAGGTCTATGGGGACCCGCAGGTCCATCCACAGCCCGAGAACTACTGGGGCCATGTCAACCCGGTAGGGCCGCGCGGCGTCTATGACGAGGCCAAGAGGTTCGGCGAGGCGCTGACCATGGCCTACCGGCGAAGCCACGCGGTCGACACCGGAATCGTCCGGATCTTCAACACCCACGGGCCGCGGATGCGTCCCAACGACGGTCGGGCGATCCCCGCCTTTGCGACCCAGGCCCTGCGCGGTGAACCGATAACGGTGGCGGGCGACGGCAGTCAGACCCGGTCGATCATCTATGTCGACGATCTGGTCGAGGGAATCGTACGGATGATGTTTTCCGGTCATCCCGGTCCGATGAACATCGGCAACCCCTACGAGTTGTCGATCCTCGAGCTTGCCGAACTCGTCCGTGAGGTTGCCAAAAGTGAATCGGAGATCTCGTTCATTCCGCGGCCGGAGGATGATCCGACGATCCGGCAGCCCGACATTTCGTTGGCCCGTGACGTCCTGGGCTGGGAACCTGTCGTCGATCTGCGGACCGGTCTCGATACCACGGTTTCCTGGTTTCGGGAGCATCCCGATGTCATCAGCCGGGCGCACTAGCGTGGCCGCGGGCCATGGTGGGCCGCCCGGGTAGTCCGGACCCGTTGTCCTCCGGCCGCCGCCGGATCGGGTCCCGGTCGGTGCCCGTCGCGCCGGCGGACCGGGTCGAGCCCGGCCCGGCGGTGGCCGGCAACTCCCGGTCGTGGCCGGGTTCGGCGGGCTGACCGGCGACCACGGCTGCGGACTCGCTTGACAGTTCCGACCGTGTCGGTTGACGTGGGCGAGGTGGGTGCTAAGTTGGCACTCGGCACACGAGAGTGCCAGCGACAGCAGGCGCCTGTTCCCCCGCGACGGCAGGCCGCCAGGGTCGCTCTCTCATCCAGCGCAGGAAGGGGGAGGTCGATCGTGACGACCGCCACCAAGGTTGCAATCAAGCCGCTCGAAGATCGTATTGTCGTCCAGCCGTCAGACGCTGAGCAGACCACCGCGTCAGGCATCGTGATCCCGGATACGGCCAAGGAGAAGCCGCAGGAGGGCACCGTCCTCGCGGTCGGGCCCGGCCGGTTCGAGGATGGCAAGCGGGTTCCGCTCGACGTTACGGTTGGTGATGTCGTTCTGTACAGCAAGTACGGCGGCACCGAGGTGAAGTACGCCGGTGAGGAGTACCTGGTTCTCTCCGCCCGCGACGTGCTGGCGATCATCGAGAAGTAGGCCTGTCTCCGGCAGGATCCAAGGGCGTGTTTCGCCGTTCTGGATGGCATTCGTCCGGATCGGTGGAGCACGCCCGATCGCCGTTAGGGCGTGCTTTCCGAATCTTCGCTCGCATCACCCCCACCGGAATGCTCCGCGGTCGCGTGGGTTCCTGCTCCCGGGGTCCATCGAGCGATTTCCTGGCGGCACGCCCAGGGGCAGACACGCCCTGAGCCGGTTCGGGAGGACCACGTATGCCCAAGATTCTGACATTCAGTGAGGACGCTCGCCATGCGCTTGAGCATGGCGTGAACGCCCTCGCGGACGCTGTGAAGGTGACGATCGGCCCGCGTGGCCGCAACGTCGTCATCGACAAGTCCTACGGCGCACCGACGATCACCAACGACGGGGTGACGATCGCGCGCGAGGTGGAGCTCGACAACCCCAACGAGAACCTCGGCGCCCAACTCGCCAAGGAAGTCGCCACCAAGACCAACGACGTCGCCGGCGACGGCACCACGACCGCGACCGTGCTCGCCCAGGCCATGGTGCGCAGCGGGCTGCGACAGGTCGCGGCCGGGACGCCGCCGGTGGCGCTCAAGGCGGGTATCGAGGCCGCGGTCGTGGCCGTTTCCAACGCCCTGCTGGAGCAGGCGCTGGAGGTGGACTCGAAGGAGGTCATCGCGCACGTCGCGGCAATCTCCGCCCAGGACGCGAAGGTCGGCGAGCTCATCGCCGAGGCGATGGACCGGATCGGCAAGGACGGTGTGATCACCGTCGAGGAGAGTCAGACCCTCGGACTGGAGCTCGAGCTCACCGAGGGGATGCAGTTCGACAAGGGTTACATTTCTCCGTACTTCGTCACGGACTCCGAGCGCATGGAGACCGTCCTCGAAGACGCGTACGTGCTCCTGCACCCGGGCAAGATCAGTGCGCTGGGCGACGTCCTTCCGCTCCTGGAGAAGGTCATGGAGGCGCGGAAGCCGCTTCTGATCATTGCCGAGGATGTCGAGGGGGAGGCGCTGTCGACTCTCGTCGTCAACGCGATCCGCAGGACCTTCCAGGTCGTGGCGGTCAAGGCGCCGGGCTTCGGCGACCGCCGCAAGGCGATGCTGCAGGATATCGCCGTCCTCACCGGGGGACAGGTCGTCGCTGCCGAGGTCGGTCTCAAGCTTGACTCGGTCGGGCTGACTGAGCTTGGGCGGGCGCGTCGAGTTGTGGTCGACAAGGACACCACGACCATCATCGACGGTGCCGGAGACGAGACGACTATTGCCGACCGAGTACGCCAGCTTCGGGGCGAGATCGAGGCCAGCGACTCGGACTGGGACCGCGAGAAGCTGCAGGAGCGGGTCGCCAAGCTCGCCGGTGGCGTCGCCGTGGTCAGAGTCGGTGCGCCCACCGAGGTCGAGCTCAAGGAGAAGAAGCACCGTCTGGAGGATGCCGTGTCCGCCACCCGCGCAGCGGTGGAGGAAGGCATCGTGGCGGGCGGTGGGTCGGCACTGGTACACGCCGGCGCGGCCCTCGACGGGGGCCTCGGGCGCACAGGCGACGAACTGGCCGGTGTACAGATCGTTCGTGACGCGCTCAGCGCTCCGTTGACCTGGATCGCGAACAACGCCGGCCTGGAAGGCGCCGTGATCGTCGCGAAGGTGAAGGAGCAGCCCGTCGGCAGTGGCTTCAACGTGGCCCGGGGCGTGTACAGCAACCTGATCGCCGACGGCGTGGTCGACCCGGTGAAGGTGACCCGCTCGGCGGTCGCCAACGCCGCGTCCATCGCTGCACTGTTGCTCACGACCGAAAGCCTCGTCGCGGAGAAGCCGTCGAAGGCCGCGGCCGCCGCCGGCCATGGTCACAACCACGGCCACTCGCACGGCCCGGGTTTCTAAGGGCGACCGGCAACAGGGGTGTAGATCAAGGAGCGGGGCCGCGGCGCTCTGAGGCGCTCTGAGTTGACGGGATCCGGCTCGCCGGGATCCTGACAGGCGTACTCCCGCGGATGTCGGTCGCACCGACCCGCGGCACCGCGTGGTGGATTCCCTCAGCACACCGGGGATTTCGGCCTCCGGCGGCGCGAAAAATCATGATCGCGCCGCCTTCGGCCCTCTCGGCCCGGCAGGACCGCCAACGTCCTGCCGGGCCTTTGCAGGTTCCCTGTCGATCTCGCTGAGGTCGTCGATCTCGCCGATCCCGCCGAGGTCGATCTCACCGAGCGTTGCGGTCACACGTCGCGGGTGACCCATCCGGTGGGATGGACATGTCCGTGGATGTCGCCACCGCGGGCGCGCGATCTGACGATCGTCGCGCGCCCTTCGGCCCTCTAGCGCCCTGGGGACTGCGGCCGCCGGCGATGCGACAGAACCACGATCGCATCGCCTTTGGCCCTCTAGCGCCCTGGGGACTGCGGCCGCCGGCGATGCGACAGAACCACGATCGCATCGCCTTTGGCCGGTTCAGCAGGCCGGTTCAGCAGGCCGGTTCAGCAGGCCGGAGCCAGACCGGGGCGTGACGGGCTGTGCCGAGCCGCGCCGCGACGCGTTCGGCCGGTCAGGATGCCTTCTCGTTCGGACTCGCTCAGCCCACCCCAAACCCCGTAAGGCTCGCGGGCGTGCAGCGCATGCTCGGCGCATGCCTGGATCACGGGACACCTTGCGCAGACGGCCTTTGCGGCGGCCTCGCGAGCCGCGCGGGCCGGGCCTCGCTCACCTTCCGGGTGGAAGAAGAGCTCCGTGCTCTCTCCACGGCACGCACCGTGAAGTTGCCATTCCCACTTCTCGGCACCGGGGCCTGGAAGTCGTCGGACATCGGTCATCGGTCTGAGCCCCCCTCTCAACCATGGGCGGCAGGCGCCGCAGCTACACCGTAGTGCCGCGCCATATGTTGTTCAACACTGAGAATCACTCGGCGCGTGGTCGGTCGGAGCCGGTTAGTCGCCAAGTTGTGGGTACGGTCGCCGAGAGCCACCATGAGCGCTGTGACCCCCTCCCCGGAGCCGGCGGAGCGCAACCCGCGGTACACAGTCGCGGCGGTTGCCCGGCGGCTGGGCGTCGCGCCCGCGACCCTTCGAACATGGAACCGTCGGTACGGGCTCGGTCCGGCCGACCATGTGTCCGGTACCCGCCGCAGGTACGGCCCACACGACCTGGCCCGGCTGGAGTTCATGTGTCGACTCACACGGGATGGGATCGCGCCCGCCGAAGCGGCCCGGATCGCCAGAACCACACTGGTCGACGACCTACCGGAACCGCGTTGGCTGGCCCCGGTTCGAGCGATCACTGATGATCATACGCACGGTGTCGGACCCGAACCCTTCGAGGGCGGATCTGACCGCGGGGACGCGGACCTGCCGGCTACCACCGGGGAGCGCCTCGGGGCCGCGATCCCGGTGGATGACGATCGTGGCGGTCCCGATGAGCCGGCGGTTGCCGACCCTGCCGGTTCACGGGGTTCAGGCGGCCGGGTGCTGCCGCTGGCGGATGCCGGTATCGCTGCCCGGGGACTCGCCCGCGCGGCCATGGCCCTCGACTCGTCGGCGGTCACCCGCATCATGGCCCACGCCGTGGAAACGGACGGCGTCGTCGCAGCCTGGCAGGAGCTCGTCT
Source organism: Protofrankia sp. Cas8 (assembly GCF_963555845.1). NCBI lineage: Bacteria > Bacillati > Actinomycetota > Actinomycetes > Frankiales > Frankiaceae > Protofrankia > Protofrankia sp. Cas8. The sequence goes on from NZ_CAUVXI010000002.1 coordinate 54,437, forward strand.
GCCCGGTGCTGGTCGCCGTGGGTAGGCGCTGGGAACAGCGCGGCGACGCCGTGGACGTTGAACATCTGCTCAGCGACTGTGTCGCGGCGGTGTTCCGCCGGGTCGCGGATCGCGCGCTCGACACCTACACCCGACCGGTGCTGCTTGCGTGTACCCCGGCCGAACAGCACAGCCTCGCGCTGAGCGCGCTGGCTGCAGGTCTGGCCGAGCGGGGTGCCACCGCCCGCATCCTTGGTGCGGCGGTGCCGGTGGCCGCGTTGCGGACTGCGGTCGCCCGTACCGGGCCGGTAGCGGTCTTCCTGTGGTCGCAGCGTCGGACGTCCGCGGATGCGCAGGCGTTGAGCGGTTTACCGGTAACCCGGCCGTCGACATTGATCATCGTCGGCGGCTCGGGCTGGCGCCGAGCGACCCTTCCGGCGCGAGTCCGTCACGCGGGATCCCTGCCCGAAGCCCTCGACCTGCTCACCGGGAGTCCGCTCGAGCGTTAGAGCGACGCCGCTCGCCGGATCAGCCCGCTTCCGACGCCTCGCTTGTCTCGTAGACGCCGTCGGCATAGCCGCGTGCGTAGTCCCAGCTGACATAGGACGACGGGTCCGGGGCGTACGCGGGCTCGTGGACCCTGGTGCGGCCTTCGTCAAGAAGGTGGCGAAGGTTACCCATGAGCAGATCCCAATCGAAGAAATGGGGTTCCGCGCATCCCTCGCAGTCAACGACGAGGCCGCGGTAGCCGCGGGGCTCCAGCAAGGTCCGGAAGACGTCGAGGTCTCCGAGTTCGGCGAGTATCTCCTCACGCTCGTGCGGCGATAGGGGCTCCAGCAGCTCGGTGTCCTCAATCGGGTCGAGGTGCGCGAGCTCCGCTGTCGGATCCTCGGGGTCGCCCGCGAAGGGGTCGAGAGGCTCGTCGCTCACGCCGACCACGCTACGCCGGACACGGCCTGCTAGTGGCACCGATGGGCGACTCCAGACGTCGGCCGGTGTTCGGATCGCGCCTTTCGACCTGTTCGGAAGACTTGCCTGCGCACGCCTCGTGACCCGTGGTGCTGGATTGTTGCGCAGCGCGACATATCCGGCACCGGATCGGTTGTTTCAACGGATTTTGCCGTTCAGATGGTCATGGTTTTTTGTCGCACGCCCGGCGGCCGTGATGGGTCCTGCTGGCCAAAGGGTGTGCGATCATGGTTTTTTGTCGCACGCCCGGCGGCCGTGATGGGTCCTAGGATGTGAGTTTGGAGCCCGTGCCGAGGTGTGAACGGAAGATGCCATGAACAGTCCCATTCTCTCCCCGGCCGGGTCCGAGCCGGGGCCGATGCAGTCGGCGAAGCTGGCCATGCTGGGGCTGACCTTCGACGACGTGCTGCTGTTGCCGGCGGAATCGGACATCATGCCGGCGGATGCCGACACGTCCACCCGGTTGTCGCGGCACATCCGGTTGGCCGTTCCGTTGTTGTCCTCGGCGATGGACACCGTCACCGAGGCACGGATGGCGATCGCGATGGCGCGGCAGGGTGGCGTCGGCGTCCTGCATCGCAACCTTTCCATCGACGACCAGGCGCAGCAGGTCGACATGGTCAAGCGGTCCGAATCGGGGATGATCACAACACCTATCACCTGCGGCCCGGATGCCACCATCGAGGATGCCAACGAGCTCATGGCCCGCTACCGCATTTCCGGGGTTCCGGTGACCGAATCGGATGGTCAGTTGGTGGGCATCGTCACGAATCGCGATATTCGTTTTGAACGGGACTATTCCCGGCTGGTGCGTGCCGTGATGACTCCGATGCCGCTGGTCACGGCGCCGGTCGGGGCGTCGGTGGACGACGCGCTGGTGCTGTTGCGCCGGCACAAGATTGAGAAACTGCCCCTGGTGGACGGTCAGGGGCGTCTGCGCGGACTGATCACGGTCAAGGATTTCACCAAGCGTGAGCAGTATCCGCAGGCAACCAAGGATTCGGATGGACGCCTCGTCGTCGGTGCCGCCATCGGGGTGGGCGAGGACGCGTACAAGCGTGCGCAGGAGCTTGTCGCGGCCGCGGTCGACTTCCTGGTGGTGGACACCGCGCATGGCCACTCCCGGGCCGTGCTGGACATGGTGCGGCGCATCAAGAGCGATCTGCCGACCAGATTGGACGGCAGCCCACTAGATGTGGTCGCCGGAAATGTCGCGACCGCGGACGGCGCACGTGCGTTGGTGGACGCCGGCGCCGACGCCATCAAGGTGGGGGTGGGGCCGGGCTCGATCTGCACGACCCGGGTGGTGGCCGGGGTCGGGGTCCCGCAGGTCACCGCGATCTATGAGTGCGCGCAGGCCGTGCGCGAGGCTGCCGTCCCGGTGATCGGTGACGGCGGGATGCAGTACTCCGGCGACATCGCCAAGGCGATCGCCGTCGGCGCGGACACGGTGATGCTCGGTAGTCTTCTGGCCGGGGTTGACGAGAGCCCGGGTGAGCTGATCTTCATCAACGGTAAGCAGTACAAGGCCTATCGCGGGATGGGGTCCCTGGGTGCGATGCGCAGCCGGGGCACGACCCGGTCCTATTCGAAGGACCGCTACTTCCAGGACGACGTTCTCTCCGATGACAAGCTTGTTCCGCAGGGCGTCGAGGGACAGGTCCCCTACCGGGGGCCGTTGGCCGCGGTGGCCCACCAGCTGGTCGGAGGGCTACGCGCGGCTATGGGATACACCGGTGCCGCCACGATCGACGCCCTTCAGCGGGATGCCCGGCTGGTGCGTATCACCTCGGCCGGACTCAAGGAGAGCCACCCGCATGACATTCAGATGACTGTCGAGGCACCGAACTACAACGCGCGGTGATCAGCATGTGCGGCCACCCGGCGTCCGATGGCCCCGTCTGCGGTGGCAGGCTTCCGGCGGCAGGTTCCCGGTGAGAGGACACAGTGGCTGAGGTCGAGATCGGTATCGGTAAGAGCGGGCGGGTGGCCTTTGGACTCGACGCCCTGGGTATCGTGCCGTCGCGGCGGACCCGTGACCCCGCGGACGTCTCGCTGGCATGGGAGATCGACGCCTATCGCTTCGACCTGCCGGTCGTCACCGCTCCGGCGGACGCGGTGACCTCGCCCGCGAGCGCGGTGACCGTTGGCGGTCTTGGCGGTCTCGGCGTTGTCCACGTCGAGGGTGTGTGGAGCAGGCACGAGGAGCCCGATTCGCTTCTGGCGGAGCTTTCCGCGCTCGACGCTGATGCGGCGACCCGGCGGCTGCGCGAACTCTATGCGGCGCCGATCCGGCCGGAGCTGGTCGTCAAGCGGCTGGCCGAGATCCGCGAATCGGGCGTCGTCACCGCTGCCGCGCTGCGTCCCCAACGGGTCGCGGCACTGTACCCGTTCCTCCTCGAGGCCGGCATTGACCTTCTCGTCATCCACGCGCCGGCAGTGTCTGCCGAGCACCAGTCGCGGGCGGGCGAGCCGTTGAACCTCAAGCGGTTCATCGGCGAACTTGACGTGCCGGTTCTGGTGGGAGGATGCGCGTCCTTCTCGACGGCCCTGCATCTGATGCGGACCGGTGCCGCCGGCGTGATCGTAGGTGTCGGGCCAGGTGGCGCGGACACGACCCGTGCGGTGCTCGGTGTCGGGGTCCCGATGGCAACGGCGATCGCCGACGCGGCCGGAGCACGGATGCGCTACCTTGACGAGTCCGGTGGTCGTTACGTCCATGTGATCGCCCACGGTGGGATGCGGACGGGCGGCGACATGGCCAAGGCCATCGCCTGCGGTGCTGACGCCGTGATGCTTGACACGCCACTGGCCGCCGCGGCCGAGGCGCCCGGTTGCGGCGGTTACTGGTCCATGGATGTCCTTCACTCACGGTTGCCACGTGGCGTCTGGGAGCGTGTGCCGGTCATCGGAACGCTTCGCGAGATCCTGTTGGGTCCGGCTGCGGTGAACCCCGGCACGCTGAATCTGGCCGGTGCGCTGCGGACAGCCATGGCGACCACCGGGTACGCGACGGTGAAGGAGCTGCAGAAGGCAGAGGTGTTGGTCGCCTCGACGCTCTGCTAGCTTCCGGGTGCAATCGGTGTTCAGTCGGCGTCAGCGTCCCAGCTCCCCAGCGGCCGGATCGTCCCGTGTCGGACCGTTGGAGTGGCATTGCGGGTCCGGTTCGGATGCCGGGGTGACCCCGCAATCTGGCGGCATGGCACCCTGAAGGCGTCTGTTTCGGTCCGAAGGATGACACATGCGCATCGACGAGCACGGTCGCTGGGTCAGCGATGACGGCGCCTACGTCTGGGATGAGGCCGCCCAGACGTGGCAGCCGTCGGCGCCGCATCCCACCGGATCGGCAGGATTCACGGCTGCCGTCGATGCTGCCAGCCCTGCCACAGACGGCATCGCGGTCGAGTCCACCGGCGGCTTTTCCGTGGTTTCCCTCCATCACGATCCGGCGACGTCTCGGGACCCGGCGGCTTCGTCGGTGGCCGACGACCTTCCCATGGCGGGCACGGCCTGGCCGCAGCCCGTCCAAGTCGGTCGGTGGGATGCCGGCTCATGGCCGGGCGCCGACGTCGCGGCGGGGGGCCAGGCCGATGCCGGCGGCTGGGCACCGCTCGGCGGAGACGGGCAGATCGGCACCGATCTGAGCGTCGCCGGCGTGTCCGACAGCGACACGGGATCCTGGGATATCGCCCGGACGCCGGACCCGGTTGCCGGCGCATGGCTTGCAGGGGGCACGGGCGGCGTTGACATCCTGAGCAACTCCGATGCTCGCGCCGGGGCTGACATCCCCACCGACCTGGGGCCAGGCGGGCAGCAACCGGGCGGCCAGCAACCGAGCGGCCAGCAACCGAGCGGCCAGCAACCGAGCGGCCAGCAACCGAGCGGCCAGCAACCGAGCGGCCAGCAACCGGGCGGCCAGCAACCGGGCGGCCAGCAACCGGGCGGCCAGCAACCGGGCGGCCAGCAACCGAGCGGCCAGGAGATGGCATGGAGTCCGGTCCGGTTCGGCCTGGATGATCATGCGGCGGCGGCCCCCGGATGGGAGCCTGCAGAACGCGATCGCGACGAACACCCCGCTGCTGACGGTGTTGGGGATGTCGGCGCCCGAAGCCGCATCCCGCCTGCCGGCGCGCGTACTCAGGGGCGTCGGCGACGTTCCTCGGCGCGGGCCCGACCAACCCGGTTCAACCCGCCGAGCGGCGAGGCCGACGGGAACGCCGGCAGGTTACCGCCGGGTGTGACATCGCTGCCGCGTCCCGCACTCCTCACTGGAGCGGCGGTTCTGGCGCTTCTGCTCGGGCTGGGTGGGTGGCTCGTTTTTGGGCGGGATGGCACGAACACCGCGATCAGGGTACCTGTCAAGGTTACAGCGAGCCCCTCGGTGGGATCGCCCCGGCGGTACTCCGAGCCGGTGCGTGTGGCCTATCTGGATGAGTGCGTCCAGGTCAGCGGGGGACTGCGGACATACTGCACGTGCACGTTGGAGAAGCTGGAAGCCACCTACCCGGAGGATCGGTATCTCGCCTTCAACAACAATGTTAATTCCGCCGACTCGACCAGGGTCGTTCGTGAGATCGCAGACCAGTGTGCGAGTGCCGGATGATGAAGGCTGGTGTATGCTGAGTCCATCCGTTTTTTCGCGTTTCATGGGCAAATACGCCCTTAACCTGGGGGGCAGGACATGCCCACCGACGACTTCGGGCGCTGGTTGAGCGACGATGGCGCGTGGGTTTGGGACGGTGTTGCCAAGACGTGGCGTCCGCGGACGACGGCCGGTGATCCCGGCGATACGGGTGGGTCCGTGACCGGGCCACCCGAGCGAACTGAGGCCCCAGCGCGGCGTACGGACGATTTTTTCGCGGTGGAGCGGGTCGGCGAGGCTGACGACCGGTCCTACCAGCAGCCTGACGGGGCGTCAGCCTGGGAGCTCACCGGTCCGACGGACCGACAATCGGCCCGGGAGCACGGCGGGCGGTCCGACTCGGATTCGTTCATGCGACCGGCCCAGGCTCTGGCACCGGTCGACCCGTTCGATGTCTCCTCCACCCATGATCGACCAGCGTTCGCCACGTACCCAGCCGTTGAGGACTCGCCGACTCCAGATAATCACATTCCGTGGACGGGTGGCTCGCGGACCCCGGTCGATCCCGGGCGAGGCGCGCCCAGCGGGCACCGGAATGGGCGCTGGGACCTGTCGGTGGGTAACGTTGACAACGGGCGATCCGAGCGCGGCGACGATCCTTCCTCGCAGTCCTCGCCTGCGGGTCCGAGCGCTGGCTGGGAGCCCGATACAGGTCAGCGTCAGCCTGGAACCCCCCGCGGCTTCGGGCCCGGCCGTTCCGATGGCGTCGCCGATGCCGGTCGTAACCGGCTGCCGGCCGACAGCCGGCCGACGCCCTTCCCCGTCGGTGGTCAGGGCGCGTTCAGTCCACCGGCACACCGGTCGCCGGAAAGCACCACCGGCATGCTCGCCGATCGGCTGGCCGGCGACCCGACGACCGGGTCGCAGACGCCCCGAGGGTTCGGGGGCCCCGCTGGCTTTCCTGCGGGGCGTGGATCCGGTGGGTACGGGGCTGGCGGCTCCGGAGGTCCGCCGACAGGCGGGGCCGTTGGTGGCGTGAACGGTTCCGCCGGTGATCATCAGGTGAACGGCTACGGCGGCTCGAACGGCTACGGCGGCTCGAACGGCCATAGCGCGTCGAACGGCTATAGCGGCTCGACCGATTATGGCGCGTCGAACAGTCAGAGCCCTTCGCAGGGCACGAACGGTTATGGGCTTGCCAGCCGCCATGCTTCGGGCTACCCGGGATCCACCCGCGGTGGTTCCGATGGCCGCGATGCCCCCGCGGGGGTGGGTCCGGCCGCCGACACCGGCGGTGCGAATCAGGTCGAAAGCCGGGTAGTAGGATACTCCGGCTATCCGCCCGCCCGGCAGGTTCCCCGTCGTACCGGCCCGGACGAGCGCGTCTACGCCCCGCCGGGCGGGCCCTCGCCGGCCGCCGGCGGACGGCGGGATGCCGGCGGACGTGCCGCGATCCTCCCGCCGGCTCACTGGAGTCCTGCCGCACCGGGCGTTGATCCGCTTACGCCGTCGCGGACAGCGCTGGGCCCGGCGCCCACGCCTGCCGCGACCGCTCCGCCGTTGACCGCGCCGCCGTTGACCGCTCCGCCGTTGACCGCGCCGCCGCGGGCTCTGCCCTCGTCAGCGTCCCACGCGATTGGAACACCTGAGCTGGACCGTGACGGTCCTTCCGGGCGGGCTCCGGGCGAGGCGGGCTTCGCCAGCGCGCCGCACCCTTCGCCCGGTGTTTCCGCATGGGACGACGACCTGCTGTCCCACGTTGCGCCACCGGCCGCGCTTTCGTCCCGACCGTCGGCGGAGGCGGCGATGACCGAGGCCCTAAGGGTGGAGCCAGCGCCGGAAAGTGACGAGGACGACGGGGGTTGGAAACCATCCACCACGGTCCGCAAGAAGGTGGATCGTGGCGGCGCGGCGCCACCTCGAGTATCCCCCGGACGGGCGTCGTCGACCGGCGCGACCTCAGGCATGGCACGAACGGGGGCGAAGGAGGGCCGCCGGGCGTCGAGCGGTCGGGCGGCGGTCGGCACGAAGCGCGGCGCCAGCCGTCTTAACCACCGGCCCGGCGCGACCGGTCGGACCGGCTTCGATGCTGATCAGATTGACGACGTCGACTATGATCTTGATGCGGATTTCGAGGCCGACGGTGACGAGGAGAACGACCACGGCGACTATCCGTCGGGGTTCTTCGCGCGCTATCGACACGGCTGGGTGGGCCCGCTGATCGTCGCGGTCGTGGTGTCACTCATCGCGATCGGCGCCTACGTCATGTTGATCGGCGGGAATGGTCACACAGATACGGCGCCGACGTCGGGGACGGCCACCTCGCGGCCTGGGGGGTCGCTGACGCCGACGACGAGTAATCCGGATGCCGCCGCGGGCCAGGCGCTGATCGACGGCGCCTACCGCTGCTACCAGGCGGACAGCGCGGACCTCAAGCCGCTGACCGCGGTCGCCGACAAGCTTGTGGTTCCGATGGGGCGAGGGGTGTACATCTGGAACGCCCAGGAGGGTACCTACACGATCACCCGCAACAGCCTGAGTACCGACACCCAGATCTTTGCCGACGTTCAGTTCACCGGCGGTCCGCTCAAGGACGTCAAGGCCCTGTTTTTCGATCGCGTGCGACAGGGCGACGCAGGCAAGGACGTGGGTGCCCTCACATTCGAGGACGGGACGAACCGGTGGTGCGCGATCAACTAGAGCCTGTCAAGGGGGCGCTCTTACCTGGCCGGGCCGTGCAACGGACCATCAGGTGACAATGCACGATGTATGGAACAAAAACACCCCTTTGGATCTCCCGTGGGTGGGTTGACCGGGACCCAGTGCCCAGGTTTCAACCCGGGTGCGGCAGGATCAGGTCCCATGCTCGGATCTGACCGTGTGACCGGCGCTGACCCGGTACGACCTGGCAGCCTTTCGGACTCTGGCGGCTACGCCACGACCCGCCCGCGTCGGGTGGCCGCGGCCCGGCCGGATGGTTGGGGCGGTGGTTCGCTCGACCGCCGGAAGTTGCTGGGTCTGGCTGGAATGACGGCTGCCGCACTACCGCTGGCCGCATGCGGCGGCGGCGGCGCATCGACTGCGCAGAGGTCCGTCCGCATCGGCTATGTAAGCCCGCAAACCGGGGCGCTGGCCGCGTTCGGTGTCGCAGACAGGTATGTCACCGATTCGATGCGCACCTTCTACCGGCGTGGATTGACCATCGGTACTCGGACCTACCCGGTCGACATCTTTTTCCGGGACAGCCAGTCTGACGAGACCAGGGCGGCTCAGGCGGCCAGTGACTTGATTTTCATCGACGGCGTGGACGTCGTCCTGGTCGGGTCGACGCTGGACACCGTCAACCCGGTTGCGGACCAGTGCGAAGCGAACGAGGTACCGTGCATCTCCACGGCGGCTCCGTGGCAGTCGTGGTTCTTCGGGCGCGGTGGTGACCCGGCAAAGCCGTTCAAGTGGACCTATCACTTCTTCTGGGGCCTGGAGGATGTGATCAAGGTGTACCTGGGGATGTGGGCGCAGGTCGGAACCAGTAAGAAGGTCGGCGCACTGTGGCCGGACGACCCTGACGGCAGGGCGTTCGCGGGAGCCTTTCCGCAAGCTATTTCCGCGCGTGGTTACTCGCTGGTCGCCCAACCCCCCATACCGGCCGGTACAACGGATTTCTCCGCCATCGTGGCCCAGTTCAAGACCAAGGGAGTGGAGATCCTCACCGGCGTGATGCCGGCGTCGGACTTTGCCTTGTTCTGGCGCGAGGCCGCGAAGCAGGACTTCAAACCGAAGATTATTACGGTGGCGAAGGCGTTGCTGTTCCCGGCGTCAGTCCTGGATCTCGGAACGAATGCGAACAACCTCGGCACCGAGGTCTGGTGGTCGCCCGCTCACCGTTTCCGCAGCTCGTTGACGGGAGCGACCCCCCAGGTACTCGCGGACGACTTCACCGCGAAGACCGGCAAACCGTGGCTGCAGACCCTTGGCTTCGTCCACGGGCTCTACGAGGTCGCCACCGAGGCGCTCGTTCAGGCCGGCTCCCTCGGTGATCGGGCGGGGCTTGCGGCCGCCATCGGGAAGCTGCACATGAACACGATCGTAGGGCCGATTGCCTTCGGCAGCTTGGTGAACATCCCCAAGAATGTCTCGAAGACACCTCTGGTCGGCGGTCAGTGGCGCCAGGAGCAGGACAAGGGTTACAAGCTTGTCATCGTCGGTGAAGACTCGAACAGTGACATGGTGTCGGGGTCGGACAGGGTGCAGCAGTACAGCTGACCGGGCGGGCGCCGTCCGGCCGTCGGTTTGACTGACCGTCTGCCTGATTACCGCTCCGTGCCGTCCGGCCAGCCTTTCCCACGGCCATGCGGCACAGGGTCGGCACCTTTTTGACGGCACCCACCCGTGGCGTCCCCGGGTCGAAGGCGACTCGACCAGTATTGCCTCGTGTCGCCTTCGACCGGACGCGAACCCGGGTTCAGGTCCGCGCCACCGCTCGGGACATGGTGTGCTCGACCACCGAGATCAGGGCGCTTTTCGTCGAGTCACGGTTCCGCGCGTCGCAGGTGATGATCGGTACGGCCTGGTTGATCTGCAGGGCTTCCCGGACATCGTCCATGGAATGCCGCAGGATGCCGTCGAAGCAGTTCACGCCGACGACGAAAGGCAGCTGTCGCTGTTCGAAGTAGTCAACGGCGGCGAAACAGTCGGCGAGCCGCCGCGTGTCGGCCAGCACGATGGCGCCGATCGCGCCGCGGACGATGTCGTCCCACATGAACCAGAAACGGTACTGTCCCGGCGTACCGAACAGATACAGGATCAGGTCATCATCCAGGGAGACCCGTCCGAAGTCCATGGCGACCGTGGTGGTCGTCTTGTCGGTCAGATGGGTCAGGTCGTCGACGTGCGCCCCGGCTTCGGTCATCACAGCCTCGGTGCGCAGGGGCACAATCTCCGATACCGAACCCACGAAGGTCGTCTTGCCGGCACCGAAACCGCCGGCAACAACAATCTTGACTGATGTCGTGGCGACGGACGAGTTGACCCGTCGGCGGTCAGAGTTTTCGAAGGCCACTGAGAACCCTTTCGAGCAGCGCGAGATCTGGCGCCTCGTCGCGGTCCGGTTGCTGGTGTACCCGGACGTAACCTTCGTCCGCCATGTCGCCTACCAACACCCTTGCGACGCCGAGGGGAACCCGCAGGCCGGCGGCGATCTCTGCGATCGATCGCACCTGCCGGCACATGGCGGCAATTGTCTGTTGCTCTAGGGCAAGGTCAAGTGCCCGATCTTCACCGAGAGTCGTCGTGAAGACAAGTGCCTCGATGGCAAGTTCGTACCGTGAGCGCGTCCGACCACCGGTCATCGCATACGGGCGGACAACCGGTCCGGGGGCATTCTCGGGATCGATGCTCACCCTGACCCCCTGTGCTCCCGCCGGTTCACCGCGGAAGGATCCCCTGCAGCTCGGCCCTTAGCGCCGGCGTCAGAACGTCCATGGCCCGGGTTACCAGCAGTGCCATCTCATACCCCACAAGTCCGATGTCGCACGATGGTGCCGCAAGGACCGCCATGCTCGCTCCGTCGCTGATAGCCATGATGAACAGAAAGCCGTGCTCCATTTCGACGACCGTCTGCGTCACGTTGCCCGCTTCGAAGACGCGAGCGGCACCCTGGGTCAGGCTCACCAGACCCGAGGCGACGGCTGCCAACTGGTCCGCACGGTCGCGCGGGAATCCGTCCGATACGGCCAGGAGCAGACCATCCGCGGAGACCACCACTGTATGCGCGACACCGGGTACTCTCTCAACAAAGTTATTGATCAACCAGTTGAGGTTCTGTGCGTCTGAGCTCATGGGCGTCACATGTCCTCCTGGGTGTCCCGACGATGGGTGGGGGCGGCGTCGTTGATGACGTCGCGCCCTTGCCGAACACCTTGGTAGAAGCTGGCAAGCCGGCCACCGACTGCTTCGGGAGACCGGATGGGTGCCTCCGGTGGGCGACGTCGTGGTCCGGGTTCGGCGCTGCCCGGTACGAGGTTGGTCATCGGGACCCGCAACGGCAGACCAGCGCGAGTCGTCCCGCCGGGAGTGGGTTGGCGGGTCGCCTCGGCAGCCTGCCAACCGGCGTCACCAGCGGAGGACCATGACATTGCGTCCGCGCTGGCGGAGGCCGTCGTGGCATTGCCGGTACTGACACCGGCACCGGCAGCCACCGGGCTCGACATCGGTCCTGGCGAGTAGGCCGGGGGACCAGCCCTACCGGCACCCGCGCGCGCCGGTAGGTCAGGGGCCGGTATGTCCTGGCCGCTGGCCGGTGCTGGAATGTGGCCCGGGGGCGGGAAGGACGACGCCGGAGCGGGACGTGTGCTGTCGCCGCCGGCAATCGTGGCACCGCGTCCGCCGGGACGGCCCGATGACTCCGGCGGGCGTGAGTCGCCACGCTGGATTGCGGGACCACGGTGGATCGTCGGCCCTGGCCGGCGCAGCGGGGACTGCGGCACGGCACGCCGGGTCGGGAGCGGCGGTGCGGGGGAGCGTCGTTGGAACCAGGCCGAGACCGAGTCGAAGATCGGAGTTGTGTCGGCGTCGTCCGCCTCCCGATCCTGCTCCTGTTCCTGCTCCTCTGACTCGTTCATCCAGACGTTGGACGGATCGTCCAACGGGTCGTGACTCCGGCCTGGGCCGAGATCGTCAGACGGATCGCTGTTCACGGGCAGGGCACCGTGCGAGCGATCGGTGCCGTATGCATCGGATGCCGAGGCAGTCCGGTCGAAAATGGGCTCGGGACCCGTCGTCGGGGTGGCCCATGCAGTGTCCGGGACGGCGCGAGCCCCGAGTCCCGACGTCTCGAGGTCGGGACTCATGCCGATCGGTCCGGTGTTGAACGGCTCGACCTCGATCGGGCCGGTTCCGATCGGGCCGGTGTTGAACGGTCCACTGTTGAACGGTTCGAGCCCGATCGGGCCGGTGTTGAACGGTTCGAGCCCGATCGGGCCGGTACCGCCGGGGCCGGTGCTTGTTGGTCCGGTATCGGACGGGCTCGGCCATCGTGGCGTGCCCGGCCCGCGGGGGATCTCATAGTTGTTGCTGGCCGGTCCGGCCGCGAATGGGGAGTCGACGCCCGGCCGGTTGCCGGTGGTGACATCGTGCGGACCAGTACCGCCGAACCGGCCGCCCGGCTCCAGTTCCGCAGGCCCGAAGCTGCCGGGCCTGGCGGCGAACCTGTCGTCTCCCTGCGGCCTGAACGCGCCGTCGGTCGGTGCGCCGTCGGTCCCGGTACGGCGTCCCCAGCTCTGGTCGCCGCGGGCTGTGTTCATGTTCGGCGTCGCCGAGGGCGGAACGGAGGTGAATCCCGGTGGCGCCTCGGCAGGTCCCGGGCCGCTGCCGTGCAACGGGCCGCTGCCGTGCAACGGGCCGCTGCCGTTCAACGGGCCGCTGCCGTTCAGGGGGGCGTGCCCGTTGAAGTGCGAACCACCGTTGGAGAATGCGCCACCGTTGGACGGCGTGGTCCCGTTCGTCATGGAGCTGCCGTTGGTGCTGGAGTTACCGGCCGCCATTGCGTTGTCGTTGGCTATGGCGGCGGGAAAGCCGCTGTCGAGTGCCGGTCGGTTGCCAGCCGATGTACGGCCGCCGCCGACGCTGGCTGTGGGCCGCGCAGGGGCGGTTGACGACGCGTCACCGGCGACAACCTTGGCTGGTAGCCGTACCACGGCGGTTATGCCGCCGGACGTCGATTCCCGCAGCTGGACCCGAATGCCATGTCGGGTGGCCAGCCGACCTACCGCGAACAGACCCATCGTCCGGGATACGGACACGTCGACGACCGGTGGATTGGCCAAGCGGTCGTTGATGCGTTCGAGATCCTTGGCCGGCATGCCGATGCCGCGGTCCTCGATTTCGATCATTGCTCCCGCGCCGGGGCCGAGCGAGTGGCTGGTGACCAGCACCTCTGTTGCCGGTGGCGAGAACGAGGTCGCGTTTTCCAGCAGCTCGGCGATGAGGTGCACGACGTCGCTCACCGCGTGTCCGGCGATCGAGACTGGAGCCGCAGCCGACTGCTTCACCCTCGTGTACTGCTCGACCTCGGAGATGGCGGCGAGGACGACCTCGTTGAGCGGGACGGGGTGGGTCCATCGGCGGGCGGTGTCGGTGCCGGCGAGGACCAGCAGGCTTTCGTTGTTCCGGCGCATACGGGTGGCGAGGTGGTCGAGCTTGAACAGGTTGGACAACTGGTCGGGGTCCTGCTCCCGGTTCTCCAGATCGTCGATCAGCCGCAGCTGCCGTTCGACCAGACCCTGGCTTCGTCGGGACAGGTTGACGAACATCGCGTTGACGTTGTTCCGCAGAACCGCCTGTTCGGAGGCGAGACGAATGGCTTCCCGGTGTACCTCGTCGAACGCACGGGCGACTTCACCGATTTCCTCCTCGGTGTCGATACCGACCGGCTGGATGTCGGGGTCGATGTCCTGTTCGGTGGAGTCGCGCAGGCGGCGGACGGCCTCAGGTAGGCGGTGTCCCGCGATGTCGAGGGCAGCCGCACGCAATCCGAGCAGCGGACGCACCAGGGAGCGGGCCACGACCATTGCCGCGAGGAGCGCGGTGGCCAAGATGAGAACGATGAGCAGGCCGGACACCAGCGCCTTGCGCTGAATAGTCGAACGAAGTGTTTGGCCTCGGCTGTCGGTGTCGTTGAGGAGCGAGGTGGTGACTTTGCGGTTGAGGTCCATCGTCTGCTGGGTTGACCGCAGCCATTTTTGGGCGTCCATATCGGGGGTTTGCCCGATTCGTCCCGTAAGGACTGTCTGCGCGTCATCGCTGGCCTGGGACACGTCCTGACCGGCGACGGTTGTGCGGTACAGGTCGCTTTGCGGGCGGGTGGCCGTGCCCTCGAAGCGAGAAATCTGGCTCTCTCGCTCGGTGCCGAACCCGACGAACGTGCGATAGTCGCTGCTGTCGAACTGCTGTTTCTGTAGAACGCCGTAGATCAGCGCCTGTTGGGCAGCCAGGAGCTCTCCGGAGCGCACAATCGCGTCGGTGGCTACCACGTCCGCGAGCAGCGACCCGTCGTCCTGACCCTGTGGAATGAGTGCGACCAGGTTGACAAGACTGTTGATCATGGCCGTATAGGCCACCTCGACGGAGTTTGGCGAGGCGATGGTCAGCGCTGTCGCGCGCACATTCTCTCGTCGGGAAAGCCGGTTGGCTGCTGATGCGATTGCCGCCCGGGTCTGGTCGCTGAAGGCGTTCTGGCGTCCCCTGGTGGCGTCATCGTAGTCTCTGGCCGCCTGGTCGACCCGTGTCTGTGCCGCTTTGACCGCATCGAGGGAACGCGGTTGTCCCGAGCTCGCGACATATCCGACCGTGTAGGTACGTTCCCGCTCCAACTCGAACACGAGGGTGGTGGCACCGCGAGCGATCTGGATCATGTCCCGGACCCGGTTGATCTCCCGCGTGCTGCTAAGGACGGTATTGGCACCCAGGGAGGCGTTGACCAGGATGGCGATCATTGGGACGGCGAGAATCGCGATCAGTTTGGTCCGGACCCGCCAGTTCGACGGAGTGGCAAGGTTCGCCGCTATCCGCCGTAGGCCGCCGGGTCCCGGCAGCGCAATGGCGGCCGCGTCGACGCGATGCCCGCCACCGTCGGCGGGTTCCTCCGGCGTCACCTGGGATGCCGTGGGCGCGTCGACGCCCTTGCTGGCTATCGGTTGTCTGCGCACGTACCTTCGCAACCTCTCCGCCAGCCTCCCGGAACACGTCGTACCAGGATGGCTCGGTATCGGGTCCGGATGTCCCTCGACTGGCACCTTAGCGGTACGGACAGGCGGCCCGAAAGACGCCTACCCTAGGTTAGCCGCCCAAAGAAGATCCGATCATGGTTCTTTCGGCGCCGCCGGAGACCGGGGAACTGTTGTCCAGTTCCGACTCGATGCGGCCGACGCCCTTCTCGCCGAACCTATGGGTGGCCGGGCGGACACGGCTTGATGGCACTGATGAATGCCGGGATCGTGACGATCGCTCAGGCTACTCGGACGATGGTTCCCCGTCGTCGCGGTACCACAGTCGTGTCACAGTCCGTGGCACGCCTGTGACACCTGCGGCTGCCCTGGGCGGTGTCCCGTGCCGCCGGCCGTGGGAAAAGAGCCATGATCGCCCGGCTTTCGGTCTGCCGGCTTCGTAGGCTGGCGCCGTGAACACCGCAGCCCCGCAGCCCGCCGGACGTTCGACCGGTACCGATTCGGGATCCCATTCCGTCCACGACCGGGTTCTGGTCGTGGACTTCGGTGCCCAGTATGCTCAGCTCATCGCCAGGCGGGTCCGCGAGTGCCACGTGTATTCGGAGATCGTGCGGTGGGACCTTCCGGTCGAAGAGATCGTTGCCCGGCGTCCCGCCGCGGTCATTCTGTCGGGCGGGCCGAAGTCGGTGTACTCCCCGGGTGCCCTGGAGGTGGATCCGGCCCTGTTTCGTGCCGGCATCCCCGTGCTGGGCATCTGCTACGGCCATCAGGTGATGGCGCATGCGCTGGCTGGGACCGTCGCGCGAACGGGTACGGCGGAGTACGGCGCGACCCGGCTCGCGGTCGCGGCACCGGGCGTCCTGTTCGCGGATCTGCCGGTTGCCCAGCAGGTGTGGATGTCCCACGGTGACTCGGTGACGGCTGCGCCGCCGGGTTTCGTGGTGACCGCGGCCACCCGGTCGACCCCGGTCGCGGCTTTCGAGAACACCGAGCGGCGGCTGTTCGGCGTCCAGTTTCACCCGGAGGTCGTGCATACCGACTGGGGCCTGGACATCCTGCGGCACTTCCTGTTCGCCGGTGCCGGGTGCCGACCGAACTGGACCATGCTCAACATCGCGGACGAGGCGGTGGCGGCGGTGCGCGCCCAGGTCGGTGCTGCCCGGGCGATCTGCGGACTGTCCGGCGGGGTGGATTCGGCGGTGGCGGCGGCCGTCGTGCACCGGGCGGTAGGTGATCAGTTGACCTGCGTGTTCGTCGATCACGGGTTGTTGCGGGCGGGCGAGGCTGAACAGGTGGAGACCGACTTCGTCGCCTCGACCGGGGTCGAGCTGGTCCATGTGAAGGCAGCCGACCGGTTTGCCGCCGCGCTTGCCGGTGTCACCGACCCCGAACGCAAGCGCAAGATCATTGGTCGGGAGTTCATCCGGGTCTTCGAGGGCGCGGCCCGCGAGCTTGAGGCGCGGGCCGAGATCGAGGGAGCTCAGATCGAGTTTCTCGTACAGGGGACCTTGTACCCGGATGTCATCGAGTCCGGCTCACCGACCGCAGCGAAGATCAAGTCGCACCACAATGTGGGTGGGCTTCCCGACGATCTGCGCTTCAACCTCGTGGAGCCGTTGCGCATGCTGTTCAAGGATGAGGTCCGTCGGCTCGGCGAGGAGCTCGGGCTGCCCGAAGAAATCGTCTGGCGACAGCCCTTCCCCGGGCCGGGCCTTGCTGTCCGGATCATCGGTGAGGTCACCCTGGAGCGCTTGGAGGCGCTGCGGGCCGCGGATGCGATCGTGCGCGCGGAGATCCATCGTGCCGGGCTGGACCGTGAGATCTGGCAGGTGTTCGCGGTGCTGCTGGCTGATGTCCGTTCGGTGGGGGTGCAGGGGGATGAGCGCACCTACGGGCACCCGGTGGTCCTGCGTGCGGTCACCAGCGAGGACGCGATGACCGCCGACTGGGCTCGGTTGCCCTACGAACTGCTCGAACGCATCTCCAACCGGGTGGTCAACGAGGTCGCCCAGGTGAACCGGGTGGTGTACGACATCACCTCGAAGCCTCCAGGCACCATCGAGTGGGAGTAGCGCGCCGAGCGCGGTGTGTCCGGGTTCAGCCGGTTCAGCCGGTTCAGCCAGTTCAGCCGGTGCGGCTCGTTCAGGCTGCGGGCGTCTGCAGGGACTCGGCCGCCAGAGTCCGCACGCGGGTGGCGGTCACCTGGTCGATGTTTCCACCAGAGAGGACCACCGCGGTCGGGCCCTGCGCGAGGCCCGGATGACGTAGCAGCGCCGCAACCCCGGCGGCGCCGGCGGGCTCGACCAGTTGGCCATCGGCACGGGCAAGCAGCACCATCGCCTCCCAGAACGCCTCCTCGTCCACCGTGACCATGTCATCCACCAGATTCGAGGCGAGAGCCAGGGTCAGCGTGCCCGGACTCTTCACAGCCATGCCGTCCGCGACTGTCGTCGCCGCTACCCGCAGCCGCTGCCCGCAGCGCCAGGAGCGGGCGAATGCCGGAGCGCCCGCCGCCTGGACACCGATCACCCGCACATCGGCCCGGCGCCGGCGCAGTGCCGTGGCGATGCCCGCGATCAGCCCGCCGCCGCCGACGCTGACCAGAACCGTACGCAGCCCGGGTAGCTGCTCGATCAGCTCGAGCCCGATCGTGCCCTGACCGGCGATTACCAACGGGTCGTCGAAGGGGTGTACGAGCAGGCCACCGAGGTCGTGCGCAGCCGCCTCCGCGGCAAGCAGAGCGGCGTCGACGCCACCGGAAACGAGCTCGACGCGAGCGCCGAATCGCCGGGTTCGCGCAATCTTGGTCGTATTCGCCTCCGCCGGAACGAAGATTGTCGCGGGGACATCAAAGCGGGCCGCCGCGTAGGCCACGCCCTGGGCGTGGTTCCCAGCGCTGGCCGCGATCACGCCACGGGCGCGCACGTCAGGGTCGGCGAGGGCGATCCGGGTGAAGGCGCCACGCACCTTGAACGAGGCGGTGCGCTGTTCGTTCTCGCACTTGAACCAGACCGGCATGCCGGTCAGCCGGGACAGGTGCGTACCGCGCACTACCCGGGTGCGTCGGGCGACCCCGGCCAGGACCGCCGCGGCCCGGTCGACATCGATGTCGGCGGGATCGACGCGGGCCCGGTCGACGGCCGACCAGCCGGCGTGCTGGTCGGCTACGGGCGGGCCGGGTCTTGACGGGGCGTCGGTATCGGCATCGTCGGTGGTGGTCGGGGCCTGGGTGACGGCTGGTCGGCTCATCGCTGCTCTCCCGATGGCTCGGCGGCCACCTTCCGCAGTGGCCGCGGCAACAAAAAAGCCCCCCGCCGGAACGGCAGGAGGGCAAGGCGCGCGGACCCGGAGTGCTGGATTCGTCAGACGGGCTCGCACGCCTCAAAAATGATCATAAGATGCTGCGCCACCTTCCTAGGATGCTCGCGCATGCCGATGGTCGTCAAACCGACCATCCGTGATCGTCCTGATCCCGGCGGCCGGCCACCTGCTCGCGCGGTTGATCGATTCCGGTATCGTCCGGGCGTCGGATCGGACCGGACGCCGATCCGCACTACGCCCTGTCGTGAGGCCGGCCGGCGCCTCGTAGGGTGTTGAGTGTGCATCGTTGCCAGAACTGTCGGACGTCGAACGTATGATCGATTCACTATGAGTACCCTATTCGGTGGTCCGTACGCCGACTTCGACCATGCTGGTTCCAATGCTGGTTCCGATGCTGGTTCGGATGCCGGCGCCGATGCCGGCTTTGACCCGGGTGGGCCGGGGGGTCGCCCGGCCGCGTACCTCGATCCCGATCTTCTGCTGGAGGGCCTGAACCCGCAGCAGCGGGCCGCGGTCGTCCATGCCGGTTCGCCGTTGCTCGTGGTGGCGGGCGCGGGGTCGGGCAAGACGCGGGTGCTCACGAACCGGATCGCCTACCTGCTGGCCGCACGCGGGGTCCGCGCCGGTGAGATTCTTGCGATCACGTTCACCAACAAGGCCGCGAACGAGATGAAGGAGCGGGTCACCGCCCTGGTCGGCGCTCGGACGCGGGCGATGTGGGTCAGTACCTTTCATTCGGCCTGCGTGCGCATTCTGCGGTCGGAAGCAACGCGTCTCGGGTTCACCAGCAGCTTCTCGATCTATGATGCGGCGGATGCGCAGCGGTTGATGGCGTTGGTCGCCCGCGACCTGGACCTCGATCCCAAGAGGTATCCGCCCCGCGCGCTCGCCGCCGGGATCAGCAATCTCAAGAACGAGCTGGTCGACTGGGAGACCGCCCGGGACAGGGCGGCCAATCATCTTGAGCGGGCCACCGCCGAGGCCTACGGCAGCTACCAGCGCCGGCTTGCCGAGGCGAACGCGTTCGACTTCGACGATTTGATCATGGCCGTCGTGAACCTGCTGCAGGCTTTCCCGGACGTCGCCGAGCACTACCGGCGCCGGTTCCGGCACGTCCTCATAGACGAGTACCAGGACACCAACCATGCTCAGTACGTGCTCGTGCGGGAGCTGGTCGGGCGCGCGTCCCCCCGGACCGTGGACGGCGAGCTGGTCCGTCCGGATGCCGACGATCATGGTGTGGAGCCGGCCGAGTTGTGCGTGGTGGGTGACGCCGATCAGTCGATCTACGCTTTCCGGGGCGCGAACATCCGCAACATCGTCGAGTTCGAGCAGGACTACCCCGAGGCGACCGTGGTCCTGCTGGAGCAGAATTACCGCTCCACGCAGACGATCCTGTCGGCGGCCAACGCGGTGATCGCCCGTAACGGGCAGCGGAAGCCCAAACGGCTGTGGTCGGACGCCGGCGACGGCGAGAAGATCGTCGGTTACGTCTCGGACAGTGAGCATGACGAGGCCGCGTTCGTAGCCGCCGAGGTTGATCGGCTCACCGACGCGGCAACAGCCAGGCCGGGTGACGTCGCCGTCTTCTACCGCACCAACGCCCAGAGCCGTGTCTTTGAAGAACTGTTCATGCGGGTCGGGCTGCCCTACCGGGTGGTCGGTGGGGTGCGTTTCTACGAACGGCGGGAGGTCCGGGATCTCCTCGCCTATCTGCGGGTGGTGGCCAATCCGGCGGACACGGTGAACCTGCGACGCATCATCAACGTACCCAAGCGGGGCATCGGTGACCGCGCCGAGACAACGCTGGCCACCTTTGCCGAACAGCAGCGGATTCCGTTCGCCGACGCCCTGAGCCGGGCGGCGGAGGTCCCAGGCCTGACCGCCCGCTCCGCAACCGCGGTCGGTGGTTTCGTGGATCTTCTTTCCGAGCTTCGGGCGGTCGTGGCTGCCGGTCCGGTCGCGGTGCTGGAGGCGGCCCTGGAACGAACCGGGTACCTCGCCGAACTGACTACTCAGGACACCATCGAGGCTGAGGGCCGGGTGGAGAACCTCCAGGAACTCCTCAGCGTGGCCCGGGAGTTCACCGAACGCTTCCCGCAGGGTTCGCTCGCCGACTTTCTTGCGCAGGTCTCCCTGGTGGCCGATGTCGACCAGATACCCGATCCGGCGGAAGGCGGAACCGGGGCCGTCACGTTGATGACCCTGCACAGCGCCAAGGGACTGGAGTTCCCGGTGGTGTTCCTGACCGGGTTGGAGGACGGGATGTTCCCGCACATCCGCACGCTGGGCAACCCGACCGAGCTGGAGGAGGAACGTCGCCTCGCCTATGTCGGCATCACCCGAGCCCGGGCGATGCTGTATCTGACGCGGGCGCACGTTCGCAGCGCCTGGGGCCAGCCGGCGTACAACCCGCCGTCGCGTTTTCTCGACGAGGTGCCGACGGAGCTGGTCAACTGGCAGGGCAGCACCCGGCCGCCGTCGCCGGTGGCCGCGCCGCGGGCGTCGATGTGGGGCTCGGCATCCGCCGGGTCGTCGACGGCGAAGGCCGGTGGCCTGCCCGGACGCCGTCCGGCGCCGGTTCCACGCCCGATGCCCGATCTTGCTACGGGTGACCGGGTCAACCATGACACGTTTGGCATGGGTCAGGTCGTCGCGATGGCGGGGTCCGGTGACAATCTCGAGGCAAGCATCGACTTCGGAGACGGAACGGGGACCAAGCGGCTGCTCCTGCGCTACGCCCCTGTTGAAAAGCTCTGAGGGTCGGCGGCGGCCATCATGGGCGTCGCTGGAATCTGTCGCTCAATAGGTCACGCCGTGTTCGGCGAGCCAGGCCAGCGGATCGATCTTGATGCCGTCCTGTCCATTGAGCCGGACCTCGAAGTGCAGGTGTGGGCCGGTGGAGTGGCCGGTTGAACCTTCCAGGCCGATCTGCTGGCCGGTGGTGACGACCTGGCCGACCCGAACGTCGATGCGTGACAGGTGGCCGTAGCAGGTTACGATCTTGTTCTCGTGCAGGATCTGTACGAAGTTGCCGTAGCCGGACTCCCATCCCGCATAGATGACCGTGCCACCATGGGCGGCGACAATCCGGGTGCCAAGGGCGGCGCCGAGATCAATTCCTGGGTGGCCGTTGGCGCCGCCGAACCGCTGGGTGAGGTAGGCCTCGATAGGGCGCACCCAACCCAGCGTCTCGTCCTGTTTGCGCGTGGTCTGCTCGGCGGCATTTCGCCGTTGCACGAGCAGGATGGACAACTGGGCCAGCGCCTCGTCGCGGTCGACTCGGTCCGTCTCCGCCCGGCGTTGCATGGCTGCGCCGTCGCTGTCAACCTGGCCTACGAGGGTCGGGTCGCTCAGGTCGTCGGTCCCGGTCGGGCCGGCGGCCGACCCCGCAGAAACCGTCCCGGCGATCCCGAGCTGGGCGACGGCTGGCGGTTCGGAGTGCGCGATGCCGGTTGTGTTGACCATGGCGATGCCCAGGGTGGACACGACGGCCGAGGCAACGCCGGTGCGGCGTAGCTGCGCCAGTGACGCCGCCCGCCGGCCGAGGCTCAACGGGATCCCACGCCTTGCAGGCGTGCCGTGGCCGCGGTGCCGTGCGGAGCCGTGGGCAGGGGGTTGCGACAACCCGGACTCACGCTCCTGTTGGTCGACAAGGCTCCTGCCGCGGCACCACGCGGCAGGAGGGGGGATCCCGCAAACCGATTACGACGCTACACCGGCCAAACCGGACTTTGCCGCCACCCCCGACCAGGCAGGCGTTGCAGTGGTAGGTGTAATGTGGGTCTTTTTCATCGCAGTCGTGGGCGTCGCAATTCGATCATGTCGGATGGGTTCTGGCCCCGATCCCTGATCCACGCCCCGGTTGCCGGGCGCTTTTAGAGCCTGTTTTGAATCTTCTGTCCGGGCGATCCACGCCCAGCCGGCCCCCGGCTGCGTTGTCGGCCAAACCGATACAACTCATCCGGTATCGGTTCGGCCTTCCGCCTTGCCGGGAACCAGCTGGACGCGACTCGCTGTCCGAACCCAAGATTCAAAACAGGCTCTTACAGCGCTTCGGTCCGTGCCGCCGCCTCGGGAAGATTCCTTTTTTGGCTGTCCTGGCCGGCGGTGGGATGTTCCGCGGCATCGTCGAGATGGGCCAGCATGGTCGCAATCTGATGGACGACGTCGAGGTTGAACGGGAGCGAATGATGGCCGACGCCGGGAAGGCGAACATTGCGGACGCTGAGGTCCGGATGGTGAAGAAGGGCTGACTCGGTTGGGCGGATCACTGTGTCCAGATCGCCGGAAAACGCCAGGAAACGCGTTTGGCAACCCGGAGCTGGTTCGGCCAGTTCCCGGATCACATCCGAATCGGGGCGTAGCTGACGCAGCAGGGTGTACGGCACCATCGGGGGGACCACCCGAGCAAGACGGGTGCCTTCGTGCGGAGTTCCCAGCGTCACGAGCGTGTGGACGCGTATGTCGCCGCCCAGTTTCTGGACGTAGTAGCGTGCAACGAGGCCGCCGAGTGAGTGGGCGACGATGTGTATGCGCCCACACCCGGTCTGTTCGCACATTGTTTCGACTATCGTGGCAAGCCGGCTGGCCGCTGTCGGTATGTCCGAGGTGAACAGAGGCAGGTTCACCGTTGCGACGTGTCCGAAGCCGCGTCGGCGCAGCGATCGGTGCAGCCGGGTGAAGATGGACCTGTTGTCGATCAGGCCGTGTACCAGCAGGATCGGCGTGCTCGCAGCCTCGATGTCGCCGACGAGAAGGCCGCGGCGCAGCGGTGAGAGCCCTTCGAGGGTGTAGCGGTCGGCGGGTTCACGCAGTTTTTCCGAGAGGACCCCGACCGGATAGAAGGCGACATGGGTTGCCAGCCAGGCGGCTTCCACGACCATCCCGCGAACCGTGGCGGGCACGTCGAGCAGCCCACGCGTCACTTTCGAGCCGTGGCGGGCCGTGGTTGTGCCGAAGGATCTGGCGATCCTGGCTACCGCGATGTCGGTCCGGCCCAGTTGACGTTTTCCGATTACCCGTCTCCCGTCCGTGCGTGGATAGCCGTCGGAAGAACCGGCCAACCGGAACAGTGTGATCATTGGTGGTTGGCGGATCGCGAAAAGATCTGCTGACCACACTCCTCGTGACCCCTCGTGCCGCCGGACGCATTGTGGATCACTAGGACGTCCACTGTGACCGAGAGTACAAACGGACGTGATGGCTGTCGACTGTTTCTCCGCCAGACGTGACCGGATGACCGGGCCGGCCCCGATCACCGTGCCGGCCCCGATCACCGGGTTGACCTCGCAGGCCGTGCTGCTCGTAGGCCGTGCTCGCGGTGCGGGTCCGGGCTCCTGGTGCGGGCCGTGGCGGTCAGACCGGCAACAGCGTGCTTGTCCGGGCGTGCGCCGCTAGGGTCTGTCTCCCGGATGTTGATGGGTGCATACGGCGATCCAGCCGGCGAGCCGGCCGGGCGTCGCTCTAAGCACTCTGTCACGGAAGTCGATGTCACGGATCGCAAGGAGGCGGCGTGAGCGGAAACGGTGAGCGGATCCGGGTAGTGGTTGCCAAGCCGGGTCTCGACGGCCATGATCGTGGTGCCAAGGTGATCGCGCGTGCGTTGCGGGATGCGGGTATGGAGGTCATCTACACCGGCTTGCATCAGACGCCCGAACAGATCGTGGAGACCGCCATTCAGGAGGACGCCGACTGCATTGGGCTCTCGGTGCTCTCAGGGGCACATATGACCCTGTTTGCGCGGCTGATGGAGCTGCTGCGGGAACGCGGCGCCACCGACATCGTGGTGACCGGTGGCGGAATCATCCCGGATGCGGACATTCCCGAGCTGAAGGCGCTCGGGGTCGCCGAGATATTCACGCCGGGGGCGACGACGGGTCAAATCGTCGACTGGATCCGTTCGCGAGTGGCAGCGGTTCACGCACTCTGACCGATCCGGATTGCGGCCGGGCTCTGGCCACCTTTCTGCGAGCCGGCCGTGTGTGCCGGCCGTGTGTGCCGGCCGGATGAGTCCCGGCCCCGGTCGGGATGGCGGAGCACGCGCCCGCCGTGCGCTCCCAGCTGTGATCTTCAGCGTGATCTGACTGGACGGAGGTGGCAGCGCCTTCGCCGTAGTATCGGGACCGGTGGCTTTGGGACCGGTGGCACCGGGCCCGTGTCCGGTCGGTGCATCCGCGGGTGGGGCCATCCGCGGGTGGGGCAGCGGCGGGTGGGGGCAGCGGCGGCGCCACGTCCGTTACCGGGATGGTCCGGGGCAAAATTTGCGATCGTCCCGATCGGGGACGCGCGTTCGGTGTGATCGCGGTGTCGGCTGCCACAAAGTGCGGCGCCCGACGGCCGGTGCGGGTGATGATGGTGCTGTCCCGGACATACGTGACTGTCCGTCGCGGCAGCCAGCGCGGCTGCCGCGACGGACACGTCAGTAGGCTTGGGACGGTTCTCGTCTCTGTGAACCTTCAACGTTCGATCCTGACCACCGATCTCGTATCCGACTGGACGGACTGTGGATCTCTTCGAATATCAGGCGAAGAAGTTGTTCGCCGATCACGGCGTCCCTGTGCCATCCGGCAAGGTCGCCACCACCCCCGACGAGGCGCGCGCCATCGCCACCGATCTTGGTGGGCGGGTCGTCGTCAAAGCGCAGGTCAAGGCCGGCGGCCGGGGTAAGGCCGGCGGAGTGAAGGTCGCTGACGGGCCGGCAGACGCCACCACCAAGGCCGCCGCCATCCTCGGGATGGACATCAAGGGTCATACTGTCCACTCGGTACTGGTGGAGCAGGCGAGCGACATCGCCGAGGAGTACTACGCCTCCTTCCTGCTCGACCGGGCGAATCGGACCTTCCTCGCCATGTGCTCCCGCGAGGGTGGGATGGAGATCGAGGAAGTTGCCGCGACCAAGCCTGACGCGCTTGCCCGCATCCCGATCGATCCGCTGACCGGGGTAGATGCGACCGTCGCCCGCCAGATCGCGGTCGCGGCGAAGCTGCCGCAGGCAGCCCTCGACGGCGCCACCGAACTCCTGGTGAAGCTGTGGGACGTCTTCGTCCGGTCCGACGCCACGCTGGTGGAGGTCAACCCGCTGATCCTGACCGCCGACGGCCGCGTGTTGGCCCTGGACGGCAAGGTCAGTCTGGACGAGAACGCGTCCTTCCGGCACCCGGACCACGCCGACTTCGTCGATGTCGCGGCGGTGGACCCCCTTGAGCAGCGGGCCAAGGAGAAGAACCTCAACTACGTCAAGCTGTCCGGCCAGGTCGGGATCATCGGTAACGGTGCCGGCCTGGTCATGTCCACCCTGGACGTCGTGACCTACGCCGGTGAGGAGTTCGGTGGCCAGCGGCCCGCCAACTTCCTCGACATCGGCGGCGGCGCGTCCGCGCAGGTGATGGCGGACGGTTTGTCGATCATTCTCTCCGACCCCGCGGTCAAGAGCGTTTTCGTGAACATCTTCGGTGGGATCACCGCCTGCGACGCGGTCGCGAACGGTATCGTGCAGGCCCTCGAGATCGTCGGCGACGTCACCACGCCGCTGGTCGTGAGGCTGGACGGCAACAACGCGGACGAGGGCCGGCGCATCCTCACCGAGGCGAACCTCGACGTGGTCAGGCCGGTGGACACCATGGACGGTGCGGCGAAGCTCGCCGCCCAGCTCGCCGCGGCTGCGGCCTGAGCGGACGGGAAGAGGCTTCCGACAATGGCAATCTGGCTGGACGAGACGTCCAAGATCCTGGTTCAGGGCATCACCGGCTCCGAAGGACGCAAGCACACCGCCCGGATGCTGCGGGCGGGGTCGTTGATCGTCGGTGGTACCAACCCCAAGAAGGCGGGCACCGAGGTCGAGGGTGTCCCGGTTTTCGCGACCGTGGCCGAGACGATCGAGAAGACCGGTGCGGACGTCTCCGTGGTCTACGTCCCGCCGGCGGGGACCAAGGCCGCCGTGATCGAGGCGATCGACGCGGGCATCCCGCTCGTCGTGGTCATCACCGAAGGCGTTCCGGTGCATGACACCACCGATTTCTGGGCGTACGCGCAGTCCAAGGGCAACACGACCCGGATCATCGGTCCGAACTGTCCGGGCATCATCAGTCCGGGCAAGTCGAACGCCGGCATCATCCCGGCGGACATCACCCCGCCTGGTCGCATCGGTCTGGTCAGCAAGAGCGGTACGTTGACCTACCAGATGATGTACGAGCTGCGGGACTTCGGCTTCTCCACCGCCGTCGGTATCGGTGGTGACCCCGTCATCGGCACCACCCACATCGACGCACTCGACGCGTTCCAGGCCGACGACGACACCGACGCGATCGTGATGATCGGTGAGATCGGTGGTGACGCCGAGGAACGCGCCGCCGCGTACATCGAGGCCCATATCACCAAGCCGGTCGTCGGGTACGTCGCGGGCTTCACCGCGCCGGAGGGCAAGACGATGGGGCACGCAGGGGCTATTGTGTCCGGATCGTCCGGTACGGCTCAGGCCAAGAAGGAAGCTCTGGAGAAGGCGGGCGTGCGGGTGGGCAAAACTCCTTCGGAGACTGCCCGTCTGATGGCTGACGTCATGCGTTCGTTCTGAAACCCCGTAACCGGGTGTGGTCTGTCGCGTCGGCGGCGGGCCACACCCGGTTATGTCGTTCGCGCTCTAAGAGTAGCGTTCTGGGGTGCAACGGCTAACGTGGTGGGGATAGGTCCATCAGGTCACCGTTGATCGCATGAAGTGGGGTCATTCCGTGCCACGTCTCGCCGGTCGTGACGTACCTAATAACGATCTTGGCGTTCTCATCGCCGGTGCCGTCCTGTTCGTCGCCTCGTTATTCGACTGGTTCTCGGTCGGCAGGTTCGGGGAGAACGCGTGGGGAGTGGGGTTCTTCGCCTACGGTGGCGTGGAGCTCGGGCTGCTCGTGACCGGTCTGGTAGTGGTGCGGACCTTCACCCGCGTTCAGCTGCCGGCTGTGGGTGCCGACTGGGTTCTGATCATCGCAGGGCTCGCGGGGCTTGGCACGATCATGATCATGCTCAAGATGCTGCTTGGTATTGAGAACCTCAACCGTGCCGCGGGGTTGTGGCTCGGGCTCATAGCGTCCATGGCGATCACGGTCTGCGCGGTTCTCAGCGTTCTCGCGAGCGGGTACACCCTGCCAGGGCAGGGCTCTCGCGGTCGCCCTCAGTTCCCCCCCGGCCCCGGCGCTCGGTACGACGCCTCGGGTCGTCCGATACCCGGTGGGTATGGCGAGCCTGGTGCCTATGGGCAACCGCCGCACAGTGGGTACGGGCAACAGAGCCCGTACGGCCAGCCTCCGCAGGGTGGTTATGCGCAGTCGCCGTACGGC
This sequence comes from Protofrankia sp. Cas8, assembly GCF_963555845.1. Classification (NCBI taxonomy): domain Bacteria; kingdom Bacillati; phylum Actinomycetota; class Actinomycetes; order Frankiales; family Frankiaceae; genus Protofrankia; species Protofrankia sp. Cas8. Next base: position 82,336 of record NZ_CAUVXI010000002.1, read on the forward strand.
CAGCCGCCGCAGGGCGAATCGCCATATGGTCAGCCACCGCAGGGCGATTTCGGACAGCCGCCCTACGGACAGCGGGACCAGTAGCGCCGGTCGTCAAGCGCCGGTTGCAGAGACTGTTTCAGATTCGCGGACGTTGTTGCGGCGTGTTGGGCGGCGGACTGCGTCGTTTGCGTGCGAGCGTCGAAAGATGGCCAATTCGTTCCCGCGCGGCCAATCCCGGTCGCCGGGTGTCCGTCTGCGTGCCGCGTCCCGTCGTGTCACCTCTCCGCGGACGGCACTGCTCCGGACCGGCATGCTCCGGACCGGCGCCAGCCGGGTCCTTACGGCGGTCCGAGCGGCTCGTGGCGATCTTGTGACGGCGGCCACGCCGCCGATCGCTGGCCTCGCCCTGACCGAGATCGTGGTCGTCCTGTTCTGGGTATCGGACCAGCGGCCGCGGGCAGGGAGCGGCGCGGCGTTGCGGGTGGCAGCCGACGTGTGGCTGATGGCCCATGGCACACGGCTTGCGACGCCCGACGGTGATCTTTTTCTGGTGCCGTTCGGCCTTGCCCTGCTGCCGATCGCGCTGACCGCGCTAGCTGGGCACAGACTTGTCCGAGGCCGGTCGCCATCCGGGGAGGTACCCCGGTGGCGCGATGTCCTGGCCGCCACCAGAGGCCGCGGTGCCCGGCTGGCGACGCCGCGTCGGTCGTCGGTCGGCCGGCCCGTGGCCATGGTGGTCGCGTTTTACGCGATCTTTGCCCTCTTGACCGCCCTCGCCGCGGATGACTCCGCCGCGCATCCGTCGATACCGTCGGCGCTCCTGGGCGCCCTTGCGATGAGTCTGACCGGTGCGTGGGCAGGTGCCCTTGTCGCCACCTGTGACCAGTGGCGCCCAGGCGTGACAGCGAGGGTTCCCGCGGTAGTGCGCACGACGCTCAGCGCGGCCGGCGCCGCCGTCGGTGTGATCATCGCGGCGGGTGCGATGATCACCGTCGGCGTCCTCGCCGTGAACATCCTGAAGATTGCTGGCAGTGCGCAGCGTCTGGCTCCTGGCCAGGTCGGAGGTACCGGCGTGCTCCTCATCCACGTGGCCCTGCTGCCCAATGTCGTCGTGTGGGCGGCCGCCTACGCGTTGGGACCCGGCTTCGCCACAGGCGTGCACGGGTTCGTCCGGCCCTTCGGAGTTCACCTCAGCGCCGTCCCGGAACTGCCCATGTTCGCCGGCTTGCCGACGACCGGGGCGTCCATCCCGGTCTGGCTCGCGTTCGCGCTGGCACCTGTCACCGCCGGCTGCATTGCCGCCCGGATGGTGCGACGGGACGGCGGAGCGCGCCCGCTACCGGTATGCCTGGCGCGGGTCAGCCTGGCATCGGTGCTGTGTGGGATCGCCATGGCGGGGCTCGCGGCGGCCTCCGGCGGGTCGCTCGGTACGGGCGAGCTGGCTTCGTTCGGCCCGCCGGGAATCCAGGTCGGTCTCGCCGCAACGGCCGAGGTGGGCCTGGCGGCGGTGCTTGCGACCTGCGCAGAGGCTGCTGTTCGTGGCCGGGTCTCTCACCGGCTGGAGCCGGACGAACCTCCGATCACGTCGTTGAAGCGTTGCCGGCAGACGGCCGGGTCCTGGTTCGGGTCCTTCCGACAGTCCTGATAACGGCGCAGGTCGTCGCCGTGTTGTTCGTAGAAGGTCCAGCTGCCGCCGACAAGCAGCAGCGCGATGAGGGCGGACAGCACGCCCAACGCCAATCCGGCTGTTGCGATGCCGCCGCCTACACCGTGCATCCGCCGTGCGCGGGAACGACCGAGAACGCCGAGGATCACAGCGGCGATTCCGGCCAGGCCGCCGATTCCGATCCAGCAGGTCGCGACGCCGAGCAGGCCGAAAGCCAGGGACAGCCGGCCAAGACTGTTGTGTGACCCACCCGAACGATCACCGTTGGTGTGCGGATCGTCGGCCGATTTCGAGGCGCCGCTGGTCACGGCGCCTGCCGCGGGTCTTCCGGCATCACCATGGCAGGTCCTCCCAGTCGCGACAACAGACATCATAAGGGGTTGCGGCGTGCACCCGGCCAAGGTCTGTGGCATCAGGAAATGTCCGACCTCTTCGCTATGGTACGAACATCAGTTCGACTACGGGGAGGTCGCCATGGCTGTCAGTGTCGCCGGGCTGCGGGCCGAATCGGGGCGCCTGCGGGCACTCGGCTGGTCCTATCGAGGCATCGCCCTGGAGTGGCAGCGTCGCTATCACCTCAATGCGCGGGTCGCCTTCCGGTTCGCACACGGCTGGACGCAGGAGGAGGCGGCCCGCCGGTGGAACGTGCGGTGGTCCGGAGAGGGCCCGCCGAAGACGGGAAAATCCTTTTCCTACTGGGAGGTCTGGCCTGGCCGTGGTGGGCGGGCACCGTCGACCCGGACGCTCACGCGGCTCGCCGAGCTGTACCTCTGCCGACCCGGTGACCTTCTTGACGGGGAGGACTTCGGCCGGCGCGACGCGGGTAGCGACGGCCTCTCGGGTCAGCCGGGTTGTGCGGCCGTTTCCATGGGCGTCAGCGGTGATCGCCACGACTGCGGGAGTCGTCGTGGGGGCGGGCCGGGTGTTGAGCACGAAGCCGACGCGGGCGGTTGCGTTGACCGGGCCGAGCCGGGCCCGGATGCGCCGGCGCCGGCGCCGGTCATTCCCGCACCCCGCGCGGGCGGCTGCGCAGCCGCCGAAGCCGTCCGGTGACCAGGCACTTGGTGGATGCGCGCAGGCCGGCCGACGTCAGTACAGTCAGAACGGTCATGCGTCCACCGGCGAGCCGCCGCCTACCCGTCGTACCGGAGAGTTCCGTGCCCGCACGACTGGTTGTTCTCGCCTCCGGGGTGGGTACCACCCTGCAGGCCGTGCTGGACGCATGTAAAGATCCATCTTTTGGTGCCGAAGTCGTTGCTGTGGGCACCGACCGGTACGGCACCGGAGCGCAGGAGCGGGCGGCCGCAGCTGGTGTTGCCTGGTTCGTCGTTCGCCTGGAGGACGCCGTGGACAGGGAGGCCTTCAACGCGGCCACCGCGAAGAAGATCGCCGTGTACGCTCCCGATCTGTTGGTACTCGCCGGCTACATGAAGATCCTGGACAGGCAGGTCATTGCGCGGTTTCGGACGGTGAACACCCATCCGTCTCTCTTGCCCGCGTTTCCGGGGGCGCACGCCGTAGCCGACGCGCTTGCGCACGGGGTGAAGGTCAGCGGAGTGACGGTGCACTGGGTTGACGAGGGCGTCGATACCGGGCCGATTCTTGCGCAGGCGGCGGTGGCGTTGGCGGAGTCCGATACGGAAGAAACTCTGCGTGCACGCATCCAGGCGGTGGAACGCGTTCTGTACGTGGAGACGATCGGCCGGATCGTCCGGTCGGAGGAGGGGACATGACGTCCGCACAGAGTCAGCAGACCTCCGCTGTCGGCGAGCTGGTCGCCACCGGCCGCCGTCCCATCCACCGTGCGCTGGTCAGCGTCTACGACAAGGCCGGCCTGCCGGAACTTGTGGCCGCGTTCACCGACGCCGGTGTGGAGGTCATCTCCACCGGGTCCACTGCGCAGGTGCTCGCCCGCCACGGTCTGGCCGTGACGCCGGTGAGCACTCTCACCGGTTTCCCCGAGGTGCTCGGCGGCCGGGTGAAGACCCTGCATCCACGGGTGCACGCCGGCCTGCTCGCGGATCTACGCAATGTGGAGCACGCCAAGGCGCTCGCGGAACTCGACATCGAGCCTTTCGACCTCGTCGTGTCGAACCTCTATCCCTTCCGGGAGACGGTCGCCGGCGGCGCGTCCGAGGACGAGGCGGTCGAACAGATCGACATCGGCGGACCGGCGATGATTCGGGCCGCGGCGAAGAACCATCCGTCCGTGGCCGTTGTCGTCTCGCCGGCGGACTACCCGGAGCTCATCGCCGCGATCCGGGCCGGTGGCTTCGAGCTCGATGCGCGGCGTCGCCTTGCCGCGCGCGCCTTCGCGCACACCGCCGCATATGACGTCGCGGTTGCGTCGTGGTTCGCCGGTGTCCTCGCGCCTGATGAGATCGCACGCGAGTCGGGCTGGCCGGAAACGGTCGCCGCGGTATGGCGACGGGAGGAGGTCCTGCGCTACGGCGAGAACCCCCACCAGCGGGCCGCGTTGTACGTGGCGGATGACGGCGCTTCCGGGCTCGCGGGCGCCCGCCAACTGCACGGCAAGCCAATGTCGTTCAATAATTATACTGATGCCGAGGCGGCCCGGCGCGCTGCGAGCGACTTCCACGAGCCATGCGTGGCCATTGTCAAGCACGCGAATCCCTGCGGCCTGGCGATCGGGGGTGATGTCGCCGAGGCTCATCGCAAGGCGCACGCATGTGATCCCGTGTCGGCCTTCGGCGGGGTCATCGCGACAAACCGACCGGTCAGCGTCGCCTTGGCTGAGCAGATCGCGGAGATATTCACCGAGGTCGTCGTGGCACCCGGCTATGCCGACGGCGCCGCGGAGATCCTGTCCGGTAAGCCCTCGATCCGCCTGCTGGAATGCCCGCTGTCGTCGGATCCGCACGGTGTTGAGATGCGTCAGATCTCCGGCGGGTTGCTGGTGCAGTCCCGTGACGTGCTGGACGCGGCTGGTGACGACCCTGCCGGTTGGACGCTGGAAGCGGGCGCGCCCGCCGACGAGGCAACCATAGATGATCTTGCATTTGCGTGGAAGGCTGTCCGTTCAGTCAAGTCGAACGCGATTCTGATAGCCCTGGGCGGCGCAACGATCGGCGTGGGAATGGGACAGGTGAATCGAGTGGATGCCGCGATGCTCGCGGTAGCCCGCGGCGGTGAGCGGGTGACGGGCGCCGTGGCTGCAAGCGATGCGTACTTCCCTTTCCCGGACGGGCTGCAGGTGCTCGTCGACGCCGGCATCCGCGCGGTTGTCGAACCGGGTGGATCCGTGCGTGACGAACAGGTGATAGCCACTGCGCGGGAAGCGGGGATTACGCTCTACTTCACCGGCGTCCGCCACTTCGCGCACTGACAGCAGTGTGCATCCTGACAGCATTTCGCCCGTCACCGGAAACGGCGCCCGAAACTGACGAAGCCCGACCACACCGCGGTAATCGGTTCGGGGTGCCTGTGTTCGTCGTTGGTGCCGTTCGGACCATCGGTGTCCGGCCGAACGGCACCAACGTTTCACGAGATGGAGGTGCCGGTGGACTCCACCGCCGCCACCGCTCCTCGTCGCGCGCTTGCTGTGGTGCCGTTTGATGACGCCGGGATGGAGCCTCCGGGTGCGTCGTCGTTGGGTACATAACGCTGCGCAACCCAGTCCAGCGCCTCCCGCCAGCTGGCGCCATACAGGACCGAGATCCTGTCTGCCGTCTGCCGCGCGAGAGCCTGGACGAACACCCGGTCATCGCTGTCGAGATGTCGGGCATCTCCGAAGGTCTCCCAAGCCCGGAACATCAGTTCCTGCAGTTTCTTGCTGTGTGGCGTTTCGTCTGCCACGACCCACTCCCTCCCACTCCGGGGACTCGCGGCGGAATTCTGCCCTAGTCGGGCACGACGCCTGCACTCGGGGGGTAGTTACGGTTGTGAATCCGGTGCGGCGATCGTGACGATGCGGCCGTCCCGTGCGATTTACGCGGTGCGGGCAGACCGCTTTCGGGCCTGACCGGCAACTCTTTCCAGGTGCATCGCACCAGGTCAGGCGGACAGCTTGGGTCTGTTGTGCGTTCTGTGGAAGATCGATTCAGGATGTGGTCCCGCGCGGCCGTGCATGGGTGGCGAACCGGCATGCCGCATGCGGGCTTCGTGTGGTCGTGTGGTGAGATGACCTACCTGTTCGACATATGATCGTCGGACGCCTCCAGGGGGAGGGACGTGCCCGAGCTGCTCGGAAGCAACTATGCGCTCGACACTTTGATCGTCTGGGGCGGTATGGGTTCGGACCTGCGCGGGGAACTCACGCGCAGGGGGACGTTCACCCCGGCCGACGCCTTGACGATGACCGCGGATGTCCTGCGCGGTGTCGCAGCGGCGCTGCCATGAACCTGCGGCACCGTCGGTCCGCGCCGCGATGGTGGTCGTGGCCGAGACGGGAGCCGGTCTTCGCCAGCGTGCTCGGTGTCGTCGGTGTCGCCCTCGTGGTCGTCGCCTCGAGCCACTGGCGGCGGGGCCTGGTCGGGCTCGGTGCGGCGCTGCTTGCCGGCGCACTGGCGCGGCTGTTGCTGCCGACCCGGCGGGTCGGGTTACTCGTGGCGCGAGGAAGGGTGTTCGATGTCACCACGCTCGCACTGCTCGGAATAACAATCATTGTCGTGACGCTTGCGGTGCCGGCCGGGGGCTCGTGAGCGACGGCCCGGCCCGGCCAGGCCCGCCGGGCAGCCTGCTCGGGCAGCCTGCTCGGGCATCCAGGAGAGCGTAGTGTCACATACGAGCTGAAGCCGACCCGTACGGATACCACCGCGGTGGGACGGCGGAATACGTCGGCGCCATCATCGAGAAGTTGGGGAGCTGACAGCCGATGGCTGGGAAGGTGACTGTGGTCGGGGCCGGTTTCTATGGCTCAACGACCGCGCAGCGCCTCGCCGAGTACGACATTTTCGACACGGTCGTGCTGACGGACATCATCGAGGGCAAACCGCAGGGAATCGCCCTCGACCTGAACCAGTCGCGCCCGGTCGAGGGTTTCGAGACTACGGTGATTGGAACGAACGACTACGACGACACCGAGGGTTCGGACGTCGTAGTCATCACCGCCGGCCTGCCCCGCAAGCCCGGTATGAGCAGGATGGACCTCATCGAGGTCAACGCGAAGATTGTCCGGCAGGTGTCGGAGAACATCGCGAAATCGTCGCCTGACGCCGTCGTCGTGGTGGTTTCCAACCCGCTGGACGAGATGACCGCGCTCGCCGCCAACGTTCTCGGGTTCCCCCGGAGCCGGGTCATCGGTCAGGCCGGGATGCTCGACACCGCACGCTTCACCAATTTCGTCGCGGTGGAGCTGGGCGTACCGGTGAAGTCCGTACAGACCCTCACCCTGGGCTCGCACGGTGACACCATGGTGCCGGTGCCGTCCCAGTGCACGGTGGACGGCAAGCCGCTCACGGAGTTGCTGCCCGCCGACACGATCGATGAGCTGGTCACCCGGACCCGCAACGGCGGTGCCGAGGTGGTCGCGCTCCTCAAGACCGGGTCGGCCTATTATGCGCCGTCCGCAGCCGCCGCCCGGATGGTGAAGGCCGTGGCGCAGGACTCCGGCGCGGTCATGCCGGTATGCGCCTGGGTGAATGGCGAGTTCGGCATTTCCGGCGTCTATCTGGGTGTGCCCGCCCAGATAGGTCGCGGGGGCGTGAAGAAGGTCGTGGAAATAGACCTGTCCGCAGCGGAGAAGGCGGCGCTCGTCACCGCCGCGGAGGCCGTCCGAGTCAAGCAGGCGGATGTGGCAAGCCTGTAATCCTGCTGGGCTGTCTTGTCAGGAACCCTGTTGGGAATACCGTTGGGGACCGCCGGGATTCCTGCCGGATCGGTACAACCGATTCGGCAGGTCCGGCGGCTGCGCTATCCGGGCAGGGCCAGCTTTCGCAGAGCAAGGCGCGCTACGGAGGCGGTCGGGATGGTTCCCCGCCCAAGACCGATCTCGACCAGGTTGTCGTACAGTTCGGTGCGGTGGCGGGCTGCACGGACGGCTGAGTCCATGAGGGTTCGACGCCGGCCGGCAAGCCCGGCCAACAGGGCGGTGTGCCGCAGATGCCGGCCGAGTTCCCGATCAAGCGCTTTGCGATAAGCCGCGCCGGCTCGGGCCGGTGCAGCGGTCACAGCGGCCTCACCAGCCAGTGACCCGGACAGCAGCGCGTAGTAGATCCCCTCGCCGGTCAGCGGATTGATCAGTGATGCGGCATCCCCGGCGAGCAGGACCGGACCATCGGGCTGCCGGGGTCGCCACGTCGACAGGGGCAGATGGTGGGCGCGCAGCGTCCCCGGATGCGCTGGTTGGTCGGGCAGCATCCGGGCCAGAGTGCCGTGCAGGACCGTGCGACCAGCAGCATCGCCGTGCAGCGCAGCGAGCTTCGATCGCAACATCCCGTAGCCGATGTTGGCGCGGCCATCACCGATCGGAAATGACCAGGCATACGCCGGCCAGCCCTCGTCGGTCATCTCGATGAGCTGTTCGGGCGGGCCGCCGGTATGTGGCGCGTCTGCATACCCCCGGACCGCGATGGCCAGTGCCTCCGGTGGGTTCGGCCCGATGCCCAGGGCACGCCGGGTGGTCGAATTCGCACCGTCGGCGCCGACCACGACCCGCGCTCGCAGGTCATCGTTGACGACCACCACCGGCTCGTCCACGCTGCCGCCGGCTACGACGGACCGCGCGCGTCGGCGTAGCAGCACGGCGCCCCGGGCGCGGGCGGCGGAGACCAGTCGCGCGTCAAAGACCGTGCGGGGTACCACGTGGTTCGCCCGTCGGCACGGGGTGGCCACCTCCGCGCCGCCGGGGGTCCGCAGCCGCATCCGGTCCACCGACAGGTAGCCGGCCACGGCATCGGACACGCCGAGGGCGCGCAGGACGTCCAGGCCGTGCGGGGCGATGCCGTCGCCGCACGCTTTGTCCCGGGGGAAGTCCGCGGCGTCCACCAGCACGACCCGGGCATCTGGACGAAGCTGCAGTGCACGTAGCGCCGCGGCGCAGCCCGCTGGTCCGGCGCCGAGGATGAGGAGGTCCACGACCTCGGACAACCCGACCGGAGCGCACGGATCGGCGGCACTGGCGCTACCGGCCGCATGGGCCGTTGCCGACGGGACGCCGGGTTCGGGTGTGGTCATGGCATCGGGAGGTGTCGGTGTTGCCACATCCGCCCAGTCTCTCAGCCAGCCCGAGGAGCGCCCGGCCGGCCGGGTTCGTAAAGTTCGGCACGTGGATGCCCTCATGCAGGTGGATTCCTGGCCAGTCGAGAACGCGGCCGTTGCCGTGTTGGTGCACGACGGCAGCGGCGCCGTCACGGTGCGTGGGTCGGTTGGTGCCGTGGACAGGTCCTTCCGGTTGGCGTCGGTGTCGAAGCTTCTCGCCGCCTATGCCACGCTGATCGCGGTGGAGGAGGGTGCCATCGGTTTGGACGATCCGGCCGGTCCCCCGGGTTCGACCGTGGCCCATCTCCTCGCCCACACGTCGGGCCTGGGCTTTTCCGGCACCCGGGTGGTGACCCGGCCCGGAGCACGGCGGGTGTATTCGAACACCGGCTTCGACGTGCTCGGCGAGACGGTGGAAAAGGCATCCGGAATTGCTTTCGGTGACTACCTTGCCGAGGCTGTGTTCGGGCCGCTGGGCATGATGGCCTCCGAGCTGGCGGGCTCGCCGGCCTACGCGGTGTCATCGACCCTGGCTGATCTGCTTCGTTTTGCCGGTGAACTGCTGGCGCCGCGGTTGCTCGCTGCGCAGACATTCACGGCGGCGACATCGGTGGCTTTTCCCGGTGCCGCCGGGGTACTGCCCGGGTTCGGTGTGCAGAATCCGAACGACTGGGGGCTCGGCTTCGAGATCCGCGGGCGGAAACACCCGCACTGGACGGGGAACGCAAATTCACCTGAAACTTTCGGTCATTTCGGCCGGAGTGGGACTTTTCTCTGGGTTGATCCGGCGCTGGATGGCGCGTGTGTGGGCCTGACCGACCGTGAATTCGGTTCCTGGGCCGCTGATGTCTGGCCGAAGCTGTCCGACGACGTGGTCGCGGTCATTGGTGCCGGCGACGGAGAGTCGACGGCTCGGTTGACATGATCGGCTCGATTGGCATGATCGGTGTGGTTGGTTGGCCCTCGGAGTCGGAGTCGGAGTCGGAGTCGGAGTCGGAGTCGGAGTCGGAGTCGGAGCCGGAGCCGGAGCCGGAGCCGCGAATCACGAACCCGGCCATTTCCTCGACCAGGCGCGCTCTGGTCGGGTGCTGTCGGCCGGCGGGAAACAGCATGTCGTCCAACACGGTGGCGCCGTAGACGAGCGCTACGGTGAACCGAACGGACAGCGCCACGTCGACCACGGGGGCGTCGAGCACGGCCACTTCGGCCTCGATCTCCCGTTCCAGCTTGTCGAAGACCTCCTGGAGAAAGGCGCCGGCGCGGGTGCGAAGTTCGGGTGAACCTCCGCTCGGCCCTCCGGGTAGCGCCAGCAACAGTTTGTGGTTATCGATGAGCAGAAGGTAGAGGCCGCCGACGAAGTCCCGGGTGGTCTGCTCGGCGCTCCTGGCGCCGTGCCCGTGCTCGATCCATTGCCGCACGTACTCGGCCACGAAGTCGTAGAACGGCCGGTAGACAGCCTCGACGAAGAGGTTGGCCTTTGTGCCGAAATGTCGGAACACCAGCGCCTGGGTCACGCCGGCACGGGTGGCTATCTCCCGGGTGGTGACATGTTCGTAGCCGTGCTCGTCGAAGAGCTCCCGAGCGGCGCCCAGGACCAGCGAGCGGACAGTCGCCGAGCTGCGTCGGGACCGGGAGTCCTGGGTCACTCAACCATGATGACCGACGACGGCCCATCCGCCGGGGCCGACGTCCACCGATCAAATTAGATAGCAACGATATCTTGACACTAGATGATCATTTGTTCACTGTGATGTGTGCGACATCCCCACGGCGGGAGCAGTACTTCGGCTGAGAGCGAGGCCAGGGCATGATCGATGTGCAGGTTGATCCTTCGCTGTGCCTCGGACACGGCTTGCTGCAACGCCTACGGGCCGGACGTCTACGGGCGCGACGATTCCGGCTACTGCCATATTGGGAACGCTGCGTGCCTACGGCTCTTGAGCAGCAGGCACGCGATGGGACGGAGGCGTGTCCCGAGCGCGCGATCTCGCTATCCGAAAGACTGCTTCCACTTTTGACGAGGAGTACAGGTGAGGCTTGAAGACAAGGTCGTCGTCATCACCGGCGCCGGGTCCGGGTTAGGACGGGAGAGCGCTCTGCTGTTCTCTCGTGAAGGCGCCACGGTCGTCGTCACCGACATCATCGAACAACGGGCAAAGGACGTCGCGAGCCTGATCGGTGAGCGCGGCGGTCGGGCGTTGGCGTGCCGAACCGACGTCACGGTGGAAAGTGAGGTCGCCGCTGCAGTCGCCACCGCCGTCGAGCATTTCGGCCGCCTCGACGTCATGTTCGCCAATGCCGGGGTCACGGTGCCGGGCCAGGGCACTGTCGCGCTCGAGGACACCACCGAGGAGAGCTGGACGCACGTCCACGATACCAATCTCAAGGGAGTCTTCTTCTCCATCAAGTACGCGGCCAGGGCGATGAAGACACAGGGCGGTGGGACGATCGTGGTCACATCGTCGGCGTCGTCGCTGGCGGCGTACCCGAGGTTCACGATCTACACCGCGAGCAAGGGCGGGGTGAACGCGCTCGTCCGGGGCGCCGCGTTCGACCTCGGCGGCTACGGCATACGGGTCAACGCGATCTGCCCGACCCACGGTATGTCCGTGAATTTCGGGCTCCCGCCGGACGCTGAGGTGCTCGGCAGGTCCTACGAAGAGGTGGCCGGTCCCTGGAACCCGGACTACGCTCCGATGCCCCTGAAGCTGCGGCGTCCCCCGAACCTGCTCGACAACGCCTACGCCGCGCTCTTCCTGGCCTGCGACGAGTCCGCGTACATGTCCGGGGTCTGCTTCCCGACGACCGACGGCGGCACTCTGGGGCGCGTAGCGATCGAGTTCCCCAAGGATTGGGAACTGGCTCAGCAGGCTGCGTTCGCGGGCGCTTCGGAAGCTCCTCTCAATCCGCCGGTTGGTGGCGAAGCCGAGGTGGGCGGATAGGCGTTTTCTGGTTCTCTGGTGTGGGCAGGCACCGCCGGCGACGGCCTCGGGGGCCCTCGCCGGCGGTGCCGACGGACCCGTCTCCGTGGCTTGGGGAGCCGCCCGCGGCCCGGATAGACCGCGGCCCGGATAGACCGCGGCCCGGATAGACCGCGGCCCGGTAGAGTATGGAATCTGGTGAAAACGGACGGATGGCCGGCGGCCGCGGGGTGGAATCGGCCGTGACAGGGACGTCCTTGATGGGTAGTTAGGTCCGGTGGACAACCCGATCAGTGCGCTCCGTTCCGGAGCGCGGAAGGCATCCGGTGCAGCCGGTGCCGTGCGCCGTCGGCGGCCCTTCATCGACCATGTGCTGCGCGCCTACCACCGGTACACCGAGGACGGCGGCGACCGACTTTCAGCTGCCGCGACGTACTTTGCCTTCCTCTCGTTCTTCCCGTTGGTCGCACTCGCCTTCTCGATCGCAGGTTTCGTGGTTGACGCCTATCCGGATGTTCGGCAGGAGCTGACCAAGCAGATCAACAGTTATCTACCGGGGCTTGCGGACAAGCTGGACATCGCCAGTATCGGCAACGCGAAGGTCGGTGTCGGCCTGATCGGCCTGGTCGGTCTGCTGCTGGCCGGGCTGGCATGGATCGACGCGCTGCGGGACGCGATCAGAATCATGTGGCATCAGGACGTGGAGGTCGGAAACGTCGTGATCCGCCGAGTGAAGGACATCGGCGTCCTTGCCGGGCTCGGTCTCATCAGCTTCGCGTCGATTGCGGTGACCAGCGTTGCCACGTCGGTCTCGGGGACGTTTCTGCACTGGATCGGGCTCGCTGGCAGCACTGCGGCGACGGCGCTGACCTCGATACTCGCTGTCGTCGTCGCGCTGGCCCTGGACGTGGCACTCTTCCGCTGCCTGTTTGTCTGGCTCCCGCGGATCACCGACCATCGCCGTGCGCTGGCGGGCGCGCTGTTCGGCGCGATCGGGGTGGAGGTGCTCAAGGTTCTCGCGACCGCGCTGGTCGGCATGACCACGAGAAACCCCGTCTACGGGACGTTCGCGGTGATTGTCGGATTGTTGATCTGGATCAATATCATGATGCGTTGGACGTTGCTGGTAGCGGCGTGGACGGTGACCGCGCCCTACTCGTCCGATGTACCACCGTCGGGTACCGCTGTGCCAGCCGGTGCCGACGTGCCAGCCGGTGCCGACGTGCCAGCCGGTGCCGACGTGCCAGCCGGTGCCGACGTTCCAGCCGGTGCCGACGTTCCAGCCGGGGAGGCAGCTGATGACGGGCCACCGCCGGTCCCGACACGCAGCCCGGGTGTAGGGGTGCCGTCCTCGCCGCCACCTCGTCGATGAGGCACAAGCCGTACGCGGGATGTGGAGACGTTTCCCGAGCGCAGGAGGTGTGCTGTGGGAACGGGCGGTCGGGCTGCCATACCGGGCAGTGCGTCAATGTTCGGGAACGCGTCGCTGTTCGGGAAAAGGTGCCGCCGCGAAAGTCGCCTACGTAGAGTGAAAAGTCCGAATATCAGTGTGATCGCGATAGCGATCCAGGTGGCTGGTCCTATCCCGTGGTCGCCGATATCTCGCCGTTGTGACTGCCTTCGAGCATAATCGTGCGTGCCGGTGTCATGCCGGCCTCCGGTTCCCGTACCAGCATCGGCGGTGGCCAGCGGTCGCAGACCGTCCACGGTTGATCCGTCCGGAGCCATCGCGAGGCCGCGCGTTTCGTCGCTCTTGACGACAAGGTGTCCGACCGGAGCGATTGTGTCGACGTTCGCGAATCCCCAGTCGAGCAGCGGCCGGGCCTCCTTGGCATATGCCGGGGCTGCCCGCAGCATCGTGAGGATGAGAGTGTGGCCGCCGCGCCGGACCGCGCCGATGTAGGTGGCGCCCGCCGCGGCGGTGTATCCGTTCTTGACGCCGATCGTTCCCGGATACGAGGCGAGCAGGTCATTGTGGTTCTGGATCTCGAACGACTTGCCGTCCCGGCCGCGGACGGTCGCCCGTGGGATGGTCAGGAACCTGCGGACGATGGGATTGGCGAGCGCGGCCCGGCCCAGCAATGCAAGATCGTATGCTGATGTCGTCTGCCCGGGTGCGTCCAGGCCACTTGGATCCCCTGCCGTTGTGTCGCGTGCGTTCAGTTCGGCCGCGGTCCGGTTCATCAGCACGACCGTGGCGTCAGCCCCACCGGCGGCTTCGGCGAGTGCTACGGCCGCGTCGTTACCGCTGGCGACGATCATTGCTGTGGCGAGTTCCGCGACCGTGTAGGTCATGCCGGGGACGAGACCCACCCGCGTTCCGTCAACCGACGCGGCCGCAGTACTGATCGTCACCTCCTGAGCAGGCGACAGCCGCGGCAGCACGGCGAGCGCAGTTAGGATCTTGAGCGTGCTCGCCGGCAGGTGGGGACCGTGGGCGTCCCGGGCCGCGAGGACGGCGCCGCTGTCGGCGTCGGCGATGAGCCAACTTGCGGCGGTGGTGTCGGGGGGCGGGGAAGAGGCTCGCGAACCGACCACCACGCCGGCGCTCGCCAGCACCGGACCACCGAGGAGGTTCGGGCTGGCTGGCCGCAGTGCCGGTGCCGGTGCCGGTATGGGATCGGGAGCGGCGGCCGCCGTGGTCGAGAGCGCGGCGATCAGCCATGTCACCAGGGAGACGACCAGCAGCACGGAACGTGTCGCGCTCAAGCGTTCGCGAGTCCGAGGCATCTGATGGAGATTACTGTCAGTCACAGTTATGTGAAGCGAGAGGGCTGGCCGTGTCGTACCGAAGCGTGCTGGTGGTACCGAGTTGCACCGAGTTATCCCTCCAGCCGGGCCTGGCGCATGACAACTGAGGAACAACTGATTGATGTCCAATCGTGATGGCTTCTCAGTCAGGCACCAGCAGGCTTCAGATGGGCCTCAGATCGACTAGCCTGAGACTGTGCGGGATCTCCTCGTCGCTAGAGGTCAACTCGACTGGTCCGCGCAGCCGTGTGGCTACCATGGTATCGACGCGCTGTCTCACCTCGAACTCGGACGGTTGCGCGATTATCTCGTGGCCGTGGACAAGGGCGATCTTGCTGGGCAGGATGACCTGCGGGTGCTGACCGCTCTGCGATTGCTGACCCCCGCCGGAGAGCTGACCTATGCCGGCCTGTTGCTACTCGGCCGGCAGGATGCGCTGCGGCAACTGCTACCCGGACATGGTTATTCCTTTCAGTACCGGCCGTCGAGCGGCTCGGAAGCGACCAGCCGGGTTCGGGAGGAGCAGCCGGTCCTTGCGGGTATCGAGCGCATGCTCGGCCTGGTCGAAGCGCATGCCGCGTTCCGCCCGCTCAACATCTCCGGCGGCATCCAACTGCAACTCGTCGACTATCCGCAGAACGCCGTGCGTGAGCTGGTCGTCAACGCCTTCCTCCACCGGTCGTATGAGACCCACGGCACGGTGGATGTGGAGCATTCCCCGGAGGCGCTCATTGTGACAAGCCCCGGGGGATTTCTTCCCGGGATCACGCCGGATAATGTTCTCAGCTATCCTTCGACGCCTCGTAATCGGCTGCTTACCGAGGTCTTTTCAATGCTCCGGCTTGCCGAACGCACCGGTCAAGGAGTCGATCGCGCATTTCGTGAGCTGTTGCGGGTGGGCAAAGAGCCGCCGACGTTCACCGATCTCGGTACCTCGGTCCGTGCCGTGGTCCGTGGTGGCATAGGCGACGACGCCTTCGTCGGTTACGTCTCAACTCTGCCCGCCCAGGCGGGTCGGGACGTCGAAATCCTGCTGACCCTGTCCTACCTGCGGACCCGCCAGTCGGTGGACGCGGTTACCCTGGCTCGGGTGGTGCAGCGCCCGGCGCCGGAAAGCCAGGAGGTGCTGGCCCGCATGGTCGCCTTGGAACTGGTCGAAACGACCAGGCGAACGGCGGGCCGGCCGTTGCCCACCTACCGGCTACGCCCCGCCGCGCTCGCCGGGCTCGGGCGCGCTGTTCGTTACCACCGCCAGGGCCCCGCGCAGACGGACGAGAAGGTGCTCGAACATGTCCGTGAGTACGGGTACGTCACCAACCGCACGCTGCAGCGGATGTTCGACGTGACCATGTTCGGCGCTCGGGACATGCTCGCCGACCTGCGCCGCCGTGGTGTCCTGTGCAAGATTGGCGATGCCCACGGCGGCACCGGGGTCCGCTACGGCCCGGGCGATGCATTCCCACGCCGTTAGCCTTGCTCCACCGGGCCTCGGCACACCAGCCCCCGGCGCGCCCCACGTCCCGCATCACACGTCGGCTGTGGTTGGGATTGGTACTAGAACGTGCGTAGAGTTGGTACCAGCGGGTGGTTGAGGATTGCATCAGGCGATCTTGAGGTCGGTGTCACCGACGGATCGCCAGCAGCGTGCGGTGGGGGTACCCGCAGGTGCGGGCGCAGGGGTACGACAACATACGTGTCTGTGAACTCACGGTTTCTTGCGGACCTGCACATCCACTCCAAGTACTCCAGAGCATGCAGCCGGGACTGCGACCTGGAGCATCTGGCCTGGTGGGCGGCGCGCAAGGGCATCGCAGTGGTCGGCACCGGTGACTTCACCCACCCCGCCTGGTCACAGGAGATCGCCACCAAGCTCGTGCCGGCCGAGCCGGGCCTGTTCCGGCTTCGCCCCGACCTTGAGGCTGACGTCATGCGGACGCTGCCCGCGTTGTGCCGGACGGCAACCCGATTCATGCTGTCCACGGAGATTTCCACGATCTACAAGCGGGGCGACAAGACCCGCAAGGTTCACCATCTCCTCTATGCTCCGGACACCGACGCCGCCGGGCGGATCACCGCGAGTCTTGGGAAGATCGGTAATCTCGCCGCGGACGGGCGTCCCATCCTGGGGTTGGACTCCCGTGATCTGCTGGAGATCACCCTCGGTGCGGGGGAGGGCTGTTACCTGGTGCCGGCCCACGTGTGGACTCCCTGGTTCGCCGTCCTCGGGTCGAAATCCGGTTTCGACGCGATCGAGGACTGCTATCTCGACCTCGCGGACAACATCTTTGCGTTGGAAACGGGCCTGTCGGCGGATCCACCGATGTTCTGGCGCTTGTCCGGACTCGACCGGTTCCGTCTGGTCAGCAATTCCGACGCGCATTCCCCGCCCATGCTCGGCCGGGAGGCGACCGCGTTCACCTGCGACGTCGACTACTTTGCGATGCGTGCGGCGCTGCGCAATGGGGACGGCTTCGCCGGCACCATCGAGTTCTTTCCCGAAGAGGGCAAGTACCACCTTGACGGTCACCGCAAATGCGGGGTCCGATACGAGCCGAGCCAGACCCGGGAGGCCGACGGTCGCTGCCCCGAGTGCGGGCGCCCACTGACGGTCGGTGTGCTGCACCGGGTGGAGGCGCTCGCCGACCGAGACGAGGGACACCGCCCGTCGACCGCGGGAGAGGTGCGGTCACTGGTTGCCCTGCCCGAGGTCGTCGGCGAGATCCTCGGGGTCGGGCCGAAGAGCAAGGCTGTGGCCGCGCAGGTCACAACGCTCACCGCCCGGCTCGGCCCGGAGCTGGCAATCCTCGGCGAGGTCCCGCTCGACGCGATCGGTGCGGTCGGTTCGTCCGCACTGGTCGAGGCGATCCGACGGTTGCGGCGGGAGGAGGTGATCCGTGACGCCGGCTATGACGGCGAGTACGGGGTCATCCGGCTGTTCGACCCGTTGGAGCTCACCTCGAATGTGGGCACGCTGTTCGACCTGGCTCCCGCAGCGGGCGCCACCGGGGCGGGCAGGTCCGCGCCGGGCCAAGCCGTCGGGGGGTCGGCCGCCGTGCGTTCAGCCGCCGGGGGTTCATCAGCCGGGGGTTCATCAGCCGCCGGCACCCGGATCGGACGGGGAGGCGCCCGCCGTGGGCGCAGCGCGCTGGCGCCCTCGGTTGTACCGGCGGCAGACACGGCTGCAGACACGGCTGCGGCTGCGGCGGTTTGCGGCCCGCCCGACACGGGCGCGGTGACGAGTAGTCCGACCAGTCCGACCAGCCCGATTGGCACGTCGATTCTGGCCGGACTCGACGCCGAACAGCGCGTGGCGGCGGCGGTCATCCAGGGGCCACTGCTGATCATTGCCGGACCCGGTACCGGCAAGACCCGGACGTTGGTCCATTCGGTCGCGCACCGGGTCCGGGAGCAGGGGGTGCCGGCCGAACAATGCCTGGCCGTGACCTTCACTCGGCGGGCCGCGACCGAGCTGCGGGAGCGGCTCGACGCCCTCGTCGGCGCGGCGGCGCCCCGCATCCTCGCTACGACCTTCCACGGTCTGGGCCTGCGGATCGTCCGGGAGTGCCACGACCTGTTCGGCCTCGGCGCGCACGTCCGGGTGGCGGACGAAGCGACCCGCGCAGACATCCTGCGGGACGCGCTGGCCGGGACGGTCACCGGTGCGCGCAACCTGGAACGGGTCCGGCGCGAGCTGGCCGGCTTCCGACGGGCACACGCGCTCGCCGGTGCGACGGCCGGGCATGAACTGGCCGGTCATGAGCTGGCCGGTCTGGCCCAGCGGTACGACGAGGCCCTGCGCGCACGTGGTCTGGTGGACCTCGACGACCTCCTCGCGCTGCCGGTGATCGCCATGCGGGAACATCCGGACCTGGCCGAGTCCTTCCGGGCGCGGTGGCGCCACGTCTGGGTCGACGAGTACCAGGATGTCGACGAGCTGCAGTACGTCCTGTTGACGATGTTGACAGGACGCCGTGCCGGTGCGAGCACGGCTGAGGGGTCGGTTGACGGGGCTGTTGAGGGGGCTGCTGACGGGCCGGTTGATGGAGCGGTTGACGCGAACCTGTGTGCGATCGGCGACCCGGACCAGGCCATTTACTCCTTCCGTGGCGCCGATGTGGGCTTCTTCCTGCGTTTTCGGGACGACTTCCCCGACGCCCAGGTGGTATCGCTCACCCGCAACTACCGCTCCACGGCGGCCATCGTGGACGCCGCCGTCCGCCTGATCGAACCGGCGACGCTCGTTCCCGGCCGAACGCTCACAGCGGTCGGGCAGCACCCGCAGAGCCCCCGACCGCTGCTGCACCGGGCCGCGAGCGAGGCCGAGGAGGCCGCGGTCGTGGTGAGCACCATCGAACAGGCGCTGGGAGGCACGTCCTTCCACGCCCTTGACCTCGGTGTGGACGCGACCGGCGAGGCCAGGTTGTCCTTCGCCGACATCGCGGTGCTCTACCGCACGGCTCGCCAGGCCCGGCCGGTGATGGATGCGCTGGACCGGCATGGTTTTCCCTTCCAGCAACGTTCTCATAACCGGTTTGCCGACGCCCCGGGTGTCGGGCGCCTGCTGGCGCTCCTCGATGAGCACACCGGTGACGTCTCGCAGCGGCGATCCGTCCTCGCACGGTTGCGGACCGCAGCTCAGTCGATGAGCGATGATGAGGTTGAGATCCGCTATGCGCTCGACATCCTGACCCCGCTTGCCACCGAGTGCGGGGAGGATCTGGAGCGGTTCCGGTCCGAGATCGCACTCGGCGCGGAGGTTGACACTCTTGATCCGCGCGCGGACCGGATATCGCTGCTGACGTTGCACGCGTCCAAAGGCCTGGAATTCGGCCTTGTGATCATTATCGGATGCGAGGATGGTCTGCTGCCGTTGCGCTGGGCAGGTTCCTCATCGCCAACGGTCACCGATGCGCAGGATCCCGATGCACAGGATCCCGGTGCCGGGGACGACGACGGGGACAGTGAGGAGCGCCGACTGCTGTTCGTCGGCATGACCCGGGCGCGGGGGCAGCTCGTGCTCACGCATTCGGCCCACCGTCGCCGGGGCGGGGCGGTCGCGCCGACACGGCCGTCACCGTTTCTCGACGTCCTCGGTGAGCCACTGCTCCAGCGTCGTTCGGGTCCGGTGGGTACCCGCCCGCGCCGGGTGAGCCAGGGCCACCAGCTACGGCTGGTTTAGCGCGACCGGCAATAGGGACGCGGCGTCGCGGGCCAAAGGCGACTCCGTCACATTCCGCGATTCCGTCACATTCTGCGAGCTTCGCGGTAGTCGTCAGTACTATTAGTCCGATTTACCGAGAGTTCTTATCAGGGAAAAGCCTGATAACCGGCCGAATAAGACTACTGATGGCAGTGGGCGGTGTGGTGGCACCACCGCCCGCATTGACGTATGCCCATGACGGGCGGATCGGGGCACTGTGCGGGTCCGCGAACAGGATTGCCGTGAACGTGATGCTCGCGGACGGGTCGGAATGGTCGCCGCTGTGGTGGCGTTCGTCGTGTTGGTGACAGCCCAGACAACGAGCCCACCGGCCAGCGCCGAGCCGCCAACGGCCCAGCCCGGCCCGGTCGCCGGTTGGGCTCCCAAGACACCCCCGCTGACCACTGCGTGGACGAACAAGGTGTCGGCGGGCAATCCGTTGCCCGAGTATCCGCGGCCAGCGCTCACCCGTGCCCGCTGGCAGAACCTCAACGGAGTGTGGCAGTTCGCCGCCGATGCCGGCCCCGATGCGGCGGGCGAAGCACCGCCGGTGGGTCGGGATCTGGCCGAGCGGATCCTGGTGCCGTATCCGGTGGAGTCCGCGCTGTCGGGAATCAAACGGCCCGTCGGTCGGATGTGGTACCGCCGTACCTTCACCGTTCCAGATGTCTGGCAGGTTGGTCGGGGAGCGCGTCTTCTGCTCCATTTTCAGGCCGTGGACTACGAGGCGACCGTGTATGTGAACGGTCGGCTGACCGCGACCCACAAGGGTGGATTCGACGCTTTCGGTATCGACGTCACGGACGCGCTGACCGGATCCGGGCCGCAGGAGGTGGTGGTCGGTGTGCATGACCAGACCGACGCGGCCAACCAGGCCGTCGGCAAGCAGCGCCCTGATCCCGGCGGAATCTTCTACACGTCGTCGTCCGGCATCTGGCAGACGGTGTGGATGGAGCCGGTGGCCCCCGCGCACGTCGACCGGCTCGACGCCACCCCGGATCTGCCCGGGAACGACCTGCGGTTGACCGTTGTGGCCACCGGGGTCATCGGGGTCACTGCCGAGGCGATCGCCTACGCCGGCGAGCAGGAGATCGGCCGGGTCAGCGGCCCGCCGGGCACCGAACTGCGGCTGCCCGTCCCCAATCCGCACCTGTGGACCCCCGACGATCCATTTCTTTACACCCTCAAGGTACGCCTGAGCGAGGCGGGTAACAGCGTCGGAGGTACCAGTTCCGGAACACATGGTGCCGGAAGTGATGGCGATGGCGGTAATGTCGCAGGTAACGATCCAGTCGGCACCGGGGCCGCCGGCGGTGATGCCGTTGGAAACAATGCTATTGGAAACAATGCCGTCGACGAGGTCAGCTCGTACTTCGGAATGCGTTCGATATCCCTGGGCGGCGGTCGCGACGGCAGGACCCGGATGCTGCTGAACGGTCGGTTCGTGATGCAGGTCGGCACTCTCGACCAGGGATTCTGGCCGGATGGCCTTTATACTGCTCCCACCGACGAGGCGCTGCGCTCCGACCTCGAGGCGCACAAACAGCTCGGCTTCAACATGGTCCGCAAGCATGCCAAGGTTGAATCCGACCGTTGGTACTACTGGGCCGACAAACTCGGTCTGCTGGTCTGGCAGGACATGCCCGCGATGTTCGGCGGACACGCCCCGCCCGATGGCGCCAGATATCAGTTCGAGTCCGAACTTCATGCGCTGGTCGACGCCCACCGCGGGCATCCATCGATCGTCATGTGGGTGCCGTTCAACGAGGGCTGGGGTGAGTACGAACCGAAACGCGTCGCCGACCTGGTCAGGTCCTGGGACTCCAGCCGGCTGGTCGACGCGGACAGCGGCGTGAACTGCTGCGCGTCCATCCCGGACAGTGGCGAAGGTGACGTATACGACAACCACACCTACGTCGGCCCGGGCGGGCCTGTCCAGCAGGGAAACAGGGCGAGCGTGGACGGCGAGTTCGGTGGGCTCGGGCTGAAGGTCGACGGCCATCTGTACGACCCGGCAAAGGCCTTTGCCAATGAACTCGAGCCCGACGCGGCCACTGTGACCCGACGCTACGTGGAGCTGTCCGACAGACTCCTGGCGATGGAGAAGCGGTGTGGCCTGTCCGGCTCTGTGTATACGCAGATCAGTGATGTGGAGAACGAAATCAACGGGCTTTACACCTATGACCGCGCGGTGCTCAAAGCCGATGCGGCATCGGTACGCAAGGCCAACCGGTCACTGATCGACGCCTCGGTTTCGGTGGAGGACGATCTGATCAGTTATCCGCCGGGCACGGCCGGGCTCGACGGTGTGAGCTTCTATCGGTTCGACGAGGGCAACGGCACGGTTACCAGGGACGCGCTGGGTGGCCATGAGGCGACCCTGGTGGGCGGTCCGGCGTGGACGGGTGGGCATTCCGGGTCGGCGCCGGCATTCAACGGTTCGAACCAGTTCGTCGACACCGGTACCTCGATCGTCGATACGACCGGCAACTACAGTGTGTCCGCCTGGGTGAAGATTGACCGGCTCGGCTCGTTCGCTACGGCGGTCAGCCAGGATGGTGACCCGAACAGCGCGTTCTATCTGCAGTATTCCGCGGTCGACAACCGGTTCGCCTTCAGCGACGCGGGAGTCCGAGCTCTCGGCCCCACGCCCGTGGTCGGCCAGTGGTACCACCTCACGGGCGTGCGGGACGCGGCGGGCGGAACCATGACGCTCTACGTCGACGGAGCGAAGGCGGGGGTCGCCTCGGTGTGCCTGGGGGAGAAAGCCGCCGGTCACACGGTCATCGGCAGGGCAACCTACAACGGCCGACCGGTCGACTTCTGGCCGGGAACCGTCGATGAGGTGCACATCTTCGACCGTGCCCTTTCCGCGGCCGAGGTCGGAGCGCTGTACAGCGCAGGCAGCGCAGCGCCGTCTCAAGCAGTCCAGCGCTGATCGTCAACGCTTACGGAAGACCATCGCCAGGTTCCAGGTGAGAACTTCCCGCACGCCGGGAATCCGAAGGATCGGCTTTGCCCAGGTCGGCAGGTATCGCGGCATGGCCTCGATGACCTGGACGTCGGACCGGCCGTTCGCCCAGGCCAGGGCGTCCGCGACCGATACCGGGAACAGGCTGGTGCCGTAGCGGTTCTTGGGTGCGACACCGGTGCGGCGCTCGTACCGCAGCGCCGCCCGGTGGCCACCCAGGTAGTGCCATGGTGAGGTCTCGTGTCCGCCCCACGGCGACAGCCAGTTGGTGAAGCTCAGGAAGATCACGCCGCCGGGACGGGTCACCCGCACCATTTCCGCACACATCCGCCATGGGTCGGGGACGTGTTCAAGGACGTTCGAGGAATAGCAGATGTCCACCGAGGCGGTGGCGAACGGCATGTCCAGCGCGCTGCCCAGGACCCGCCCCGGCTCGACGATGCCCCCCGCGCTCAGCTCTGAAATATCCGGTTCGACCCAGAAGTACCGGGCACCCGCCCGCTGGAAGGCGGCGCGGAAATAGCCGGGGCCGCCGCCGACGTCCAGCACCACCGAGCCGGCCAGCGACGTGAACCGGCTGAGCTGGTGCACCGAGTCCGCGGCGAGCAGCGAGTAGAAGCCCGCGGGGTCGACCTGCTCGCGGCGGCAGGCCTGGAACAGTTTGATCGATCGGCCGATCGAGGTGCCGGCCACCGGCGCAGGTGGGGCAGCTGGCAGCTGCGGTGCGGGCGGTACCCGTACCGGGCGCGAGGCTTGCGACGGTGTCCCGTCGAGTGCGGTGGGAGTATCGCGGGAGGAGGAAGATCCCCGTGAGGGGGACACCGTCTCGGCCATGCCGGGCACAATAACATCCGATGGCGTGGCCAGAACGTAACTTTACGTCCCGGGCTCGACCCGTACACCCGAGACCTGACGGCGCCACGCACCGGTGACACACAACGATGCCCGACGACACGCCCCGGAGTCATGATGATCGAGCTGGTCGCCGGTGCCAACCGGTCGTTGCCCGGTGGTGTCCTGTCGGTACGGGTGCCCGGCCCCTTCGACCTTTCGGTCCTCATCACGGGTGCCGATGGGAAAGTCACAACCGACCAGGACTTCGTCTTCTACAACCAGCCGTCCGCGCCCGGTGCACGGTGCAACGGTGACCGCGTGGACATCGACCCGAGCCGGCTGCGGCCAGGGGCGAGCCGGGTGGTCATTGTCGTCAGCCCCGCCGACACCGCGCTGGCGCTCGGGCAGCTGCCACCACCGGTGCTGGACATCCGTGGCCGCGACGGGGCTCCGCTCGTGCGTTTCACCCCGCCTGCGCCACGCACCGAGACCGTGCTCCTACTTGCCGAGATCTACCGGCGTGGCAGCGAGTGGAAGGTCCGCGCGCTTGGGCAGGGCTATGCCGACGGCCTGGCCGGGCTCGCTCGCGACTTCGGTGTGGACGTGGCTGACGACGGCGCAGCGCCGATGCCGGTGCCGGGTCAGCGCTCCGGGGGACCGACGGGACCGGCCGAGGCTGTCTCCGCCATGGTGGTCCCGGCCATGGTCACAGAGGTGGTCGCGTTGGTGAACGCCGAACGGGCCAGGGTCGGTGCCGGGCCGTTGACCCTCGAACCACGCCTGACCCTGGCCGCGCAACGGCACAGCGAGGACATGGCGGCGAACAGCTACATGGACCACGTCAGCCTGGATGGGCGGACGATGTCCGACCGCGGTACCGCCGCCGGCTACCGCTACCGCGCGTTGGGTGAGAACGTCGCCGCGGGCCAGCAGAGCCCGGCTGAAGTGATGGACGGCTGGATGCACAGCCCCGGCCACCGCACGAACATCCTCAACGGGGAGTTCACCCAGATCGGTGTCGGCTTTGCCCGTGGTGGCAGCTACGGCATCTACTGGACGCAGGTCTTCGGCACCCCCGCCGACTGGTGACTCCCTGCAATGACGATGGTTCCACAGCGGCGATGTGGTACTGCCTCGCGCAACACAGGGAACCCGAGTCGTGTGCCCTCGGGAAGGCTCGTTCAGCATCCAAGCAAACCTCAGCGGAGGCCAGCCTTGTCGTATCGGCTCGTCCGCCTGCGCTTATCACCCCAAGTAACGGCACTGGCGGTGCCCGTGACAAGCCGGCTATACGGATGTGATCCCCCTGGTCAGAGCTCTGGCGTCCTTCATCAGAAGGAATAGGTGAAGCGGGTGGGTCGGGGAGGGCTCGAACCCGAAGTGCAGGTAGAACTGCCGGGCCTGGTCGTGCAGGGCATGGACGAGCAGCGCCCGCACACCGACGATCTCCGCCGCGGTGACGGTACGGGTGATCGCGTCCCGGAGCAGATGGGCGCCCAAGCCCCGGCCTTGTTCCTTGGCGTCGACGGCGAGGCGTCCGAGCAGGATGACCGGGACCGGGTCGGGCATGCCCTGCCCGACGCGCCGACTGGTATCCAGCCGTTGGACGGCACCGGTGGCCAGGGCGTAGTAGCCGACGACGCGTTCGTCCCGGGTAGTGACGAAGCAGCGGGATGCCCCCGCGGTCTGGTTGCCCAGCGCGCGTCGGCGCAGCCAGTCGTCGAGCGAGGGTTCGCCGCTGTCCAAGGCCGACAGGTCGTCGGAGGCGATGATCGGCCGGGGGGCCAAGTAGCCGCTCACTCAAAGAGCGATTCTTCGGCGAACAGGCGCTCCAGCCGCGGCTTGCGGGTCACCGGACGATCGAGGACGGCGAGGAACTCCGCCCACGCCTCGTTCCCCAGGGTGAACATGCGCTGGTCAGCCAGGACGTCCCTGGCCTTGGCCACGGCCGCGTTCACGGTGAACTCGGTGACGCTGGAGCCCTCGACCTCGGCGGCGGCGCGGATCAACGCGTCCTGCTCTTCGGGCAGGCGGACGGCGATACGGGAACTCTTGACCATCGTCATGCCCCGAGTGTGTGCCTAGTAGGCGTACAGGTCAAGGAGGGGTGGCTTGACCTCACCGTGATTCCCCATGGCTGCATATCGGCGCGGACGGCCATGCCCATGAGCGTGCGGGTGCGGGTGCGGTCGAGCGCAGGATGCTCGCGCTGGCGGCGGGGGGACGTCCTGGGATTCTTGTGGTCGCTGCGGACGGGGTGGCCGGTGAGGGCTTCGAGGGCGACGATGTGGAGCACCCGGGCCGTTGTGACGGCGTCGTTGCCGTTTATGGCGTGGTCGCTCCCGTGGGCTTGAAGGCGTGGCGGCTACTCGCGGCGGCACACCATCGGGCCGTGGTCATCGATGACACAGCGCCACCTCCGGCGGGCAACCTCAGCCACGACGCGGGCCGACGCATCATTTGCCCGGCGTCGGTTCTGCGTAGCAGCTCCAGCAATCCGGATACGGCAGACTGGTCCAAGGGCCATCGTGTGTACTCCCGCTGCGAGTACTTGGCGGTTCTCACAGAGCTTCACGCGATGGCTCTTCACGTCCGGGACCGACACGCCCGCCAGGCGATCATGCAGAGGACCGGCCACGCCATCCGGCTCAGAAACACGGAAAGACCCCCGACTGCGAGTGCCGTCGGGGTCTGA
>NZ_CAUVXI010000003.1:0-20446 GCF_963555845.1 Protofrankia sp. Cas8
GTCACCCTGCCTACTTTGCGCTCCCGTTTGCACGATCACTCACCGTCGCTGGCTACATTCTGCAAGGTTCCGGATCGACACACCAACTGCTTCAGGTGCTGTTGTTCGCGTTGAACATCACCACGGAACATCAGCTTCAGGAAATCGGTGCGTTCATCGTTTCCCTACTACGCGAAGAACGGCAAACGAACCAGGACATCTTCGATGACAGTTGGCATGAGCTGACGGGAACACCGGTTCCCGATGATCTCTGATGCGGGGACGCGGCACCCGGACGTGATCGCTGTATAGGTTCGCGCTACCCGGCTGACCTGACTCGACGTCCGAGCTCGTCGCCGGAGGGTCGGCGGTTGCGCTGCATGGAAGTGGATGTGCGCAGTGGCGGGGTGCGGCGCGCTCGACGCGCGAGGTCGCGCGCCCCAAAGATCTACACCAGAAATACCTAGCACCCTACTGGGGCATCCAGGGGGATCCCAGAGAGTGTCTGGCGGGGTGGGCAGGTCGGACTGGCCGGTGCATGCAGCGTGGTCACTCGCGACACGCTAGCCAAGGGCTTCCACCTTGGGAACTTCCCAGGTGGGAAGACTTACCGTCGGCACAGTGGTCCTGATCACGATCAGCGACGTCGCGGTGCTCCTCGGCGGCGTCTCGCGCAAACGCGCCGATCAGATCAGCCGCCGCGAGACATTCCCCGCTCCCATCGGCACGACCCGAAGCGGTCGCGTCTGGGACGAAGACCAGGTCCGGGAATGGATCAGGGAACACCGAACCCAGCCATCGACCGACGAATGACCACAGCCGTCCGCGTGCTCCGGTCACGGTCGGAAACCCCCGTCCCGTAGCCCCTACCCGCCGAGCGGCACCAGGAATTCCGACAGCCGAATAACGCCAGGAGTGCGCCATGGTCCCCGCGCCAAGGTTCCGTCGAGTCGCCGCATTGCAACGTGAATTCGTCGACCGCGAACCGGTGCTCGAGGCTTTCGCCGCCGAGCTCGGGCGCCTCGGCGACGGGCCGCGCATTCTGAACCTCACCGGCGTCGGGGGCATCGGGAAATCCCGGCTCCTGCGCGAGCTGAAGGACCGTGCCCGCGAAGCCCACCGCACCGCGACTCTCGATCTCCAGATCCCGGCGCTGCGCCAGCAGGAGGACGCTCTCGCCGCGCTCCGGGGTGAGATCGGCGCACTGGGTATCCACTTCGATCGGTTCGACATCGCCTACGCGGTGCTGTGGCAACGCCTCCATCCGCACCTGCGGCTGGACAAAGCCGAACTGCCGTTCCTGGATGGCAGTTCGATGCTCACCGATGTCGTCGACACGGTCGCCGGCCTGCCGTTCTTCGGCACGGCACGCGGCCTGATCCGGATTCTGGAACGCGGCTCGTCCGACGTCCGCCGCCGGCTGCAGGTACGACGGGACAACACTCTCCAGATCCTCGACGACCTGCCAAACAGCGACCTCGCAGACGCCGTGACCTACCTTTTCGCCGCGGACCTGCGCGACGGCAGCGCCGAAAAGCCGTACGTGCTGTTCGTCGACAGCTACGAGGCGCTGGTTCCGGCGCCGGTCCGGTCCGGGCGGGCGCACCTGGCCGACGGCTGGCTGCGTGACCTGTGCGCCCAGCTGGACGCCGGGCTGGTCGTCGTCGCCAGCCGTGAACCGCTGCGCTGGGAGACCGACGAACCTGAGTGGTCCGACGCCGTCCGGGTCCGCGACATCGGCGGCCTACCGATGGCCGCCCGCCTCGACCTGCTCGAAGCCGGTGGCATCACCGACCCGGCCCATCGGCACACCGTCGCCGAGGCGAGCGCCGGCCTGCCGTTCTACCTCCACCTGGCCGTCGACACCTACCAGCAGTCCGACGCGGCCACCGGCCGCGCGGCCGTGTCCCAGTCGCAGATCCTCGCCCGGTTCCTCGAGCACGTCAGCGCCGACGAGATCCGAACCCTCGAGGTCCTCAGCCCGGCCCGTCTGTTCGACTACGAGGTCTTCCGGTTCCTGGCCGCGCGGTTCCACCTACCCGGCGACCGGCTCGCCTGGGAGTCCCTGACCTCGTACTCCTTCGTCTACCCCGCCGGTGACGCGCTGCGCTTCCACCAGCTCATGGGCGCGGCGCTGTCGACCCGTCTCCCCCCCCCCGTCGTTCACGACGTCCACACCGCCCTGCGCGCGCTGTGGGACGAACGAGCCGACTCCCTCGCCGCCGGGAACGACGGACCTGCCAGTGCCCGGGCGCTGCGCGAAGCGGTCTTCCACGGCCTGGCCGCCGCCACCATCGGCGGCGCCCAGCTGCTCGACTACGCCGACCGGGCCGTACGCCGCGGCGGCCACAGCGCCGCCGCCGGGCTCACCGACGACCTACGCAACCGGCTGGCGCTCCGACCCTCGGATGACCTCGGCAACCTCGGCGACCTGCCCGAGACGCTGGTCTGCCTCGAAGCCGAAACCGCCGTCCGGTTCGGCGATGCCCCGACCGCAGTTCGGCTCGCCGTCGCTCCCGCCGCCGCGGCCGACATCACCTCGACGGTCGGCGCCCGGCTGGCGGTCGCCGCCGGCCACGGCCAGCGCATCGCGGGCAACACCCGCGAAGCCCTCGCCCTGTTCATCCGCGTGTGGGAACAGACCACCGGAACACCCCGGTTACAGGCGGGGCTGTGGGCCTGCGACCTGCACATGGCGCAAGGCCGATTCCGCGACGCCGAAGCCCTCGCCGCCGACCTCGACGCGCTCGCCCCCGCCGACAACGCCGAGTTCCGGGGCGATGTCGCCCGGCTCCGTCACCTCGCCGGTCGGTTCGCCTTCGACTTCGACACCGCCCGTCGCCACCTCGACGAAGCCACCGCCTGCTACGAGGCATCCGGCAGCGCCCTGGGTCTGGCCGACCTCGAGACCAACCGCGCCGAACTGCTCTGCCTTGTCGAGCCCCACCAGGCCGTGGACGCGGCGGGCCGCGCCATCGAGGTGCACCGCGACATCGGTACCCGCCACGAACTCGGCAAGGCCTACACCGCGCTGGCCGTCGCCCGGCTGCGCCTGGGCGACCTCGATGCCGCCGACACCGCGCTGCGCACCGCCTGCGACGTACTCGACCAGGCCGGTTACCGTTCGGGCCGGGCACGCGCCGAGCTCTACACCGGCCTGCTCCATGCCCGGCGAGGACGGTTGGACGAAGCGGTCACCTCGCTACGGCGGACCGTCGAGGAACTCGAAGCCGCCGACGTCTACCCCACCTTCGTCCTGTTCGCCGCCTGCGCCCTGGAATACCTCGGGGTCACCGACAACACCGTCACCGCCGCCGTTACCGCCGCCGCGCACCGTGCCCGAGCGGCGGTGCAGCCCCTGCACACCCTCGACGCGATCGAAGAGCCCATCCGCGCCTACACCGCGGAACTCCTCGCCGGCCACGTCTGGAAACCCGACGAGCTGTACCGGGCGGCGCTCGAACGCACCGACGCCGCCGCTGGCTTCTACAACAACAACGTCCGGCTCGACACCCCGACCGGACCGGTAATCGTCCGAATTCCCATTCCGGGAAGCGACATCATGGACCTCACCATCTGGGGGGAACCCGAGGTACTACGCGCCATCCGAAGCACGGTCGCCCACGCCCCCCGGCTCCTGCACACCCAGGACAACCCCCGTTTCCAGGTCCACGAGTTCATCGCCGGACAGCTCCTCGACGATCTCGCCCCACGCGGCGTCCGCGTCCCGGCCCATGTCCTCGACGACGTCGCCACCCTGTTCGCGCAACTCGGCGCCGTTCCCCGCGACCACGTACCGGCCACCCCGCCAGGCTGGCCCGACGACGGCGACACCGGCTCCTTCGCCGCCCG
Source organism: Protofrankia sp. Cas8 (assembly GCF_963555845.1). Taxonomy (NCBI): domain Bacteria; kingdom Bacillati; phylum Actinomycetota; class Actinomycetes; order Frankiales; family Frankiaceae; genus Protofrankia; species Protofrankia sp. Cas8. Next base: position 3,832 of record NZ_CAUVXI010000003.1, read on the forward strand.
GCTGTCCGCGGTCACCGCCGACGTCCACGCCCGCTTCCTACCCGAGTTCGGCAGCCTCTTCGCCGCCCTCGGCATACCCGCCGAACCCCTCACGACGATCGAGCATGCCTGGGCACGACTGCGGCTCCGACCGTTCCGGCTCCTGCACACCGACATCCACCGCAAAAACATGATCCTCTCGGACGGGCGGACCTACTTCCTCGACTGGGAGTTGGCGCTGTGGGGCGACCCCGTCTACGACCTCGCCGTTCATCTTCACAAGATTGCCTACCAGCCCGACGAACACGACACACTTCTCGGCCGCTGGACGGACGCCGTGCCCGGCCCGCCCTGCGACGGCTGGGAAACAGACCTTCCCGTCTACCTCGCCCACGAACGGGTCAAGTCCGCGATCGTCGACACCGTTCGATACACCAAGATCCTCACCGGCCCGCCGCTACCCGCCGACCAGCAACAGGCCCTCATCGACAAACTCGCCGGCAAGCTCGCCGCCGCCCACCAGATATGGCAGACCCGCCGACCCCGGACCGACCGCGAGACCGTCACAGCACACATCGCCCAGTGGGCCGCCAACCGCTGACCCAACCCCGCATCCCGCATCCCGCATCCCGCACGGATTTGGATCATAATCTGGGCACACCGAGCCAGGAACTGCACAAGATGTACAGTTCTATCGTGGCCGAGAGCATGCCAGAACACAGCCGGGTACCCAGCCTGCCGTTCACCGAAGCGCGGGCACGCTTCACCGAAGTCGTGGGCCGGGCCGAGTACGCCAAGACACCGACCATCATCACCAAACGGGGCCGGGAGGTCGCCGTGGTGATGCCGATCGAGGCCCTGGCCTACCTGCTGGCCCGCACGCCCGAGGACACCGGCCGCCGCAGCGTCGCCGAGTCCGTGGCCCGCCTGGCCGCACTCGGAGAGGGCACCGGCCTGACACACGAGCAGGTCCTCGCCGCGGTACGCGCCGTCCGGGATGACGCCGAGTGATCGTGGTTGACACCAGCGCACTCATCGAGCTGCTGGCCGACGGGCGGGGATGGCGCGCCGTGGTCGCCGCCCGGCTGGCAGCCGAGGAAGCCGCCGGGGAAAGATTGTTCGCCCCGGCGCTGGTGGACGCCGAGGCCGCAAAAGTGCTGAAGCGCCTGGCCGGCAAGGAGCTCCCCGAGGAACGAGCAACGGATGCGATCAAGGAGCTGGCGGCGATGGACTTGGTGCGCTGCACGTTCGGGCACCTGCTGCTGCGGATCTGAGAACTGCGGCACAACCTGTACCCCTTCGACCTGAGCCCACCCATCCCTGACGCTGACCGGCACCAACCGAACCACTGTCTGAGGATCGATGTCTTCGGCACGCAGCGGCTCGGCCAGCGGCACGGATGATCGTGATGGCCTCGGACCGGTCAGCGACCCCCACCGCGTCTACCGCCGTGAACGCCCGATCGACGAAGGCCATCGGGACAGAAACCGCGCACCGGACGGCCTCGCCGCCGGACACGGCAACCGGCGGCAGGCGAAGGTCGACCATCCGGGCCATGGCTGGGACCAGCAGGTCCGGTGCCGCCCAGGCCCGGACCAGCTCGGCCGCGGCCGGCACCACCAGCCCGTCGTCGACGATTCCGGCCGCAGCAAGAGCCGCGAGATCCGATTGGAGTTCATTCTCGACCATGCCCGGATGAATCAGCTGCCCGAGGACCGCCAGGTGCCGGGGCGTCAACCGGAAGCGATGGCGGCCCGGATCCCAGCAGGCGGGGGCACCGGCACGACCCAGTGCGTCGTCCGGAAGCGGAGAGCCGGCCGGCTCGCCGGGAGCACCGTGCACGCCGGTCAACGGCCCAGCCTGCGGGCCGGAAGCCACGGGGCTGCTTCTTTGTCGTCTACTGCCACGTTTACTGGCTCCGGAGCGGCGCGTAGGTCGATTGTTCGACCGCGCTGTAAACCAGGAGCGCCACGCTGAGATCCAGATCGTCCGCGTCGGGGGCAACCTCGAAGCGAAGGCGCCGAGTGGTGAGTACCGGCTCCCCGCTCGCGCGGGTCACCCGTACGCCAAAAATCTTCACGGCCCGCAGCCACCACGCCCGGCCACCCGCCTCGATGAGGACCTTGCTCGGTTCCCTGCGAAGCCCGGAGGTCAACGCCTTGAAAAGGCTGCCCTGGAGCCCGGGCTGACCGATGTGCCCGGTGATGGCACCGGCGGGACTATGCACCACCAGACTGACCGGCTCACTGTAGCCACGTGGGGCGATTCGAGACGACGCCACGGGCAGATCCCCGATCAACGGGGAGATCTCCGCCGGCCAGACACCCTCCCCCCAGAGGATCCGCTTACCGAGCGGCCCGCCATCGGGATGCCCTTTCGGTAGAACGCCGGTCCCCAGCTTACCGGCCCCCTCCAGCTCCCACAGAGTGTTGATGAGCGCACCCTCCGGCGTGCCCGGTATCGCCCCGGGATCGATATTCCGCCGTTGTCGCACCCGCAGCGCACGCGGACCGGTACTCATCGGAGTGGGCCACTGATAAGGCAACGGGCGGTCATGGTCATGGGATCTCCCTACGGCCGACTGTTAGAGAACACACTCAGATGCGGTGCGTAGCCGATTCTGGGCATATGCAGCAGATCAGTCAAAAGGGTTGAGCCAAGACCCGACCTTGCGCGCGCTGTGGGCTACCGCCGTCGCACCCGCGTCCACCGCCTTACCAGCAAGATCCGGAGCATGCGATACCGCTCCGGTGATGTCGTCCCAGTGGTCGTAAGCCTGCAGCCCCGCCCAGGCCACCCCCGTCACCACCGTCGCACCCACGGTCACCGGGTTCGGGCACACCATCATCGCCGTGAAGCTCGCATTGAAACCGGTCTCGGCCAGATCAGCCACATAGCCAGCACCATTGGCCCGGTAGGCGTCGATCGGATTACCCTGCGAGGCCACGTTGAGGATCGACAGGCCAGTCGCGGCCACGCCCCCGGCCGCCCCGCCGTAACGCCAGATCCCACCACCGGTCAGGGACCGCACCGCACCGGCCCGCGCCCCCGCCTCCCAACCATCCGTCGCCGCAGTGGAACGGTAAACATCGAAGGCGTCCTGCTGGATCGCCCACAGACTCCGCGTGCGGTCGACCTCGTTGCCAATCAGCCACGATCCAAGTTGGCTACTCTCACCAAAGGCCGTGTTGAGCGCCGAGTGCCGGCCAAGGTAGCCGCGAGCGAGCAGCGGGTAACGCACCGCCCATAGATCATAATCCTCGGACAACAGATGGCTGAGCAACGCCGGCCCCTTACTGGCCACCGTCTTACCGATCAACGCCGCCTGGCCGGCGGTCATGATGCCCCAGACCACCGACGCCACCGTGTCCGGCTCCGCCGACAGCACCGGAATCTTCGTCGCCCAGAAGGTGATAACCGACTGGGTGTAGTCGTCGAGCGACTCGTGCGCGTGATACGGCGGCAGGAGACCGGACCGGAAACCGTCTTCCAACGCCCGCCGGCACCGGGCCGCCTCCGCATCCAGATCACAGGCAGCAGCCGCCACCCGACGAGTGGGAGCAAGCTCGGCTTCCAGATCCGCCTGCGCACTCGAGGGCGCCGTACCGCCGGACGTCGACGCCAGGCTCACGGCCATCACCCCGCCCGACGATGTCGACGATGTCGACGAGGTCGCAGCCGAAGCCACCGCACGCAGATACCGCTCATAGGCGTCATCCGCCAGACCCTGCTGGACCCGGACGGTGCTCTGCGCCGCCCGCAAGGCACCGGCCCAGGTCGTCAAGGCATTCGCCCCACCCATCAGGGCGTCGGCGACCTCACCCGTGATGGTCGCGATGCTCGCCAGCGACGACGCCGCCGCACCGGCCGACAATCCCTGCCAGACCGCGGCGTAGCGCTCCGGTTCGCGGCGCAGCTCGTCGGCTGCCGCACCCAGCGCCGTGGCGGCCTGCCGCCAACCACCGGCCGTCAGCTCAAGCTCATCCGGGTCACCGGCCGGCCGAGCCAGCACCGGCGCGTCGGCCACCACCCGCGTCTACCCGAGCCCCGACACGGCCTGCCCCAGACCCGCGTCCACCGACCCCAGCGTCGCCACCACCGACTCGATCTGCCCACCGAGCAGTTCCGGAAGCGGCCCCAAGCGCCACCAGCGCCCCCGTCCAGCCAGCCACAAACGCGTCGACACCGGCGCTCACCTCCCGGTGACCGGCGCTGACGCTCGCAGCCTCCCCAACCACACCGATCTTGCTACGAACACCGGTGAAGACCTCCCGCTGGTTGTGGACGCTTCGAGAGGCCACGGAAATGCCGTCGTAGCCGGCCCGCAGATCCACCGGTCCCCCTACCATCACCCGTTGTCAATAAACAGCCGGCCGTCACGATCGATGGTCACCTTCCGCTCCCGGAGCAGGACACAGTGACACACCGGTGCCCGAGTTTGGCATGGTTCATCCTCGATGCACAAGTGATATCCGCTTACCGACATCACCGATTCGAGGCTGACCGAACCGGACGATGGATCGGCCGCTAGAGGAGGGCGATGAACTCGGCGACCGACATGCCTGCATCGCGGATGATCCGGCGAAGCGTTCCCGGCGGGATGTCCTTACCTTGGTGAACGCGCACGACGGTGAACGGGCACGACCGTGAACCGTCCCTCGGGGTTCTTAATCATGTGGTGGCTACCCCTGATGCGGACGCTCGAAGCCTTCTTTTACCAGAGCCTTGGCCACTTCCGCGCCGGCCACCACGGGAAGTGGCGGCATCAGGCAACGTCCTGGACGATCGTCAGCACTGGCGGGATTCCGAACTCCTCGATGACCAGACTGACGGCCTCATAGAGGTCGGCGACGGCGTCCTCGGGAGTGTTCCCGAGCCCGTGCGCTCCGCCGCTGGGGAAGGACGCATGGGCACCCCAGGTGCCGTCGTCCTCCTCCTGCTCCAGCTCATAGGGGATCTGGACCATCCGCTTCATGATGTCGCCGACCTCACGGTCGCCCGAAACGCGCAGGTCGCAGCGCACGTCCGTTCGGCTTCACTCACGTTGGACAAGCTCCCCTACCAGGATCTCCTACGCTGCGGAACGGGGGATGACGCGGACGTCGAGGTCGGCATCAAGGGCCTCGGCGAGCCGTTCCAGCACAGGAAGCGTCGGTACGGTCCCACCGGCCTCGAACCGCGCCACAGCCGACTGCGTCATGCCCGCCGCGCAGGCCAGCTCAGCCTAGCTCCAGGCGCGCCGCTGGCGCAGTTCCCGTACCGCCCGGCCCAGCTCGAACGCCAACCTGGCCGCCTGGTACGCCTCCCGTGCGCCCGGCTCGCCCATCCGTCGTTCCTTGGCCAGCAGCAGGTAGACCACGACCCGCGACGGCAGGTCGTAGACAGCGGAGCTCCAGGGACAGAGGACGTCTCGCGAGGACGAACCCCTCATACCGGGGCTCCGCTGCCCTTTGCGGTATCGACATACCGATGGCGCCGGCCCGGGTACAAATCGTGTGCGCAGATCGAGCGTCGAGCGTGACGCGACTGGGTTGGGCCTACTCAGACCACCCGGCATGCCTGCCGACTATGATCATCACAAAACCTGCGCAAGACCTGTTAGGTCAGGATTCTATGCCGACCCATGCGGCGATGTTGCGGAGGGATTCGGTCGAGCGTCTTTCGGCGTGGGCGATTCCGGCGATGGTCTCGCGGACCATGGGATGGTAACGAGTCTGCTGGGGGCTGATCTTTCGGGCGTTCTGGAGTGATGTCCGACCCGCGCTGGGGGTAGAGCGGCGGAGATTGTCAGCTGCTTACCGCGTCTTATCGCCAACGGTCCATCCATGAGTTCGACGGCGAGTCCGACTCCCCAGATCCCGATGTTCGAGGAGCCGAACCACAGGCCGTAATGGTTGGGCTCACCGTCCAGCCGAGCGGCATAGGCGGCTGCCTCGCGCCAGTGTTCGTCGGTCCGGACGGGGTCGGCGGTACGGGCGGTCGCGAGCGCGGACCGCAGATACAGGTAGCCGAAAACCTTCGGGATCTCCCACGTATCGCGGACGTCCGGGTCGGTCAGTGTCTCCTCGCCGTCAGCTCCACGCTGAACGCGGCCTTCGCGTCGCCGTGCAACGTCCTGGCCAGCCGGTCACGCGCCGCGGTCGCCATGGCCTGTGCCTCCCGTATCCCCGGGAACGCGATATTTCCACGCGCGACTCTATGGGCCTCTTCGCGCGTGACGATGGGCCTCTTCGCGCGTGACGGATTGTGTACTCATCCGCATACGTAGTGTAGCTTTGGTGTGTAACATAACGTAGGACAACGCCGACGATCAAACCGCGCGCTTACCCGCTGCGCGACCGTGGTGTCTGGTCGGACGGGTGGTATCTCGTGACGGGCAGCGCGGTCCTTCGCGTGATTCGAACGCACGTTCCGTAGATTTGGTGGTTCTGGAGGCGCATCCCGCTGACGTGACGCTGGTCCCGGCGGAGCCGACGGCGCAGCCAGCGACGACCGACGCGGTGCCCGGGTCCACACCGCCGACGGCCCAGCACGGCAGGTCTCCCGGACCCATACAGGGACCGCGCAGGGCCTGCCGGCCGCCGTATCTGAGCATATGCCAGCCTCCTTAGTTTCAGTTAGAGCATAAGTGAAGCTAGAATCCAGCCATGATTTCAGGTCTGGCAGGCGGCGGGACCGCCGGTCATAGCTGGGCCGAGGACCGTGCGGCTTGGCCGAGCCTGGGCTGGGAGGAGCACGACTGGGTCTCGACGATCCCGGATGACCTCGTCTCCGCACGGGTACGCACCCGCCACCAAGGTCCCTATCGGGCCGCCGTCGTGCCCACGATCGCCGACCGGTCGCCTTCGCTTCCCGTCCACGTGGCATCCCTGGCGGACGATGCGTCGGTCGAGATCGCCCGTTTCGACGCGGAACTCGGCCTAGAGGTGGCACCCTTCGCATCTGTCCTGCTCCGCTCCGAGTCCGCATCATCGTCCAGGATCGAGAACCTCACCTCGGGCGCCAAAGCGATCGCCCTCGCCGAACTCGGCAGCACGCAGAAGCGCAACGCGGCCGAGATCGTCGGCAACGTCGCCGCGATGAAAGCGGCTTTGGACCTGGCCGACCGTCTGGACGAGTCTGCTGTCCTTGCCATGCACGCGGCCCTGATGGCAAGACACGCGCCAGGGATCGGCGGACGGTGGCGGCAGGAACAGGTGTGGATCGGCGGAGACTCCTACGGGCCACACGGAGCGGCCTTCATCCCCCCGCACCACCGCCACATCCCAGCGCTGATGAGGGACCTCCTTCGCTTCGCCGGCAGGGCCGATGTACCGGTTCTGAGCCAGGCCGCCATCGCGCACGCCCAGTTCGAGACTATTCACCCGTTCCCGGACGGCAACGGCCGGACCGGACGGGCGCTGGTGCACGCGATGCTGCGCGGCCATGCCCTGACCAGGAATGTCACCGTGCCGATCTCAGCTGGCCTGCTGACCGACACCGCCGCCTACTTCGACGCTCTTGGCGCCTACCGCAACGGTGACGTGGCTCCGATCATCGAGAGGTTCGCGACCGCGTCGGTCACCGCAATCACGAACGGGCGCCAACTGGCGAGCGAGCTGCGGGCGATCCGGGCGGGATGGGATGACCGGCTGAAGATCCGGCGCGACGCCCGTGCGTGGCGACTCGCGGACCTGCTCCTGCGGCAGCCGGTCGTCGACGCCCGGGTCGTGGCGTCCGAGTTGGGCGTCTCTTCGCAGAATGCCCAGCGTGTGATCACGCCGCTCGCTGAGGCCGGAATACTCATGGAATTTACCGGATTCGCCCGCAACCGTCTGTGGCAGGCGTCCGAAGTGCTCAGCGCTTTGGACGCGTTCGCGGCACGCGCCGGCCGCCGTGTCGCGCAGTAGGCGCCCTCGACCCGTGCTTGGGGTCAAACGGTCGTCGCGACGCCTCGATGTGATGATCGTGTCGGCATCGAGGGACTGGATGGTCGAATCCCCATGCGATAGATCGCAAACCGCATTCGCGCTAGTCAGAGACATGATCAATAATGTGGTGGACCTAACGCACCAGAACAAGAGCCGTTTGATCTTTGTTCAGGGTCCTGAAATCACCATCCGCCCGGTCTCCGCGCGGCGTCTGATCAGGGGAGATGCCGTCCACAGACACGCCGGCTCCACCATGGTTCCTTCCTCGCTGGTGGGCGAGCGGCGGCTACTCCTCGCCGAGAATCCGCAGACCGTGGTGATCCCTGAAGTACATGTAGTCCTTCAGGTTCAAGGTCGCGAGTGGCAGGTTGTGAGTGAGACAGCAGGCCGCGATCCACATGTCGTTGGCCGGGCGGGGCTGCCCGGCCCGGGTGGCGCCCGCGGAGAGCCTGCCCCAGGTGGCAGCGACTGCCTCGTCGCCGGGCAGCACAGGAATTCCGGAGAGCCAGTCGGCGAGTTCCTGACGTCGGCGACTGCCCCAGTCCCGCAGGTCGGTCCACTTGGTGAGCTCGCCGAAGGTCACGAACGTGATCAGTGGCCGGCGGCCGATCAGACGGGTTGCAACGGGTCCGCTGAGCCTGCGTTTGTGGCTCAGGGAGGCGACGTCGGTGTCAAGGACGACAGGCTGCACGGCGCCGGCTCAGGCGACGTCGCGTCGACGCTCGGCGTAGGTGAACGCGAGGAACTCGTCAAGCTCCTCGTCAGAGCCGAAGGTGTCGGCCGCAAGGTCGTCGAGGGACCGGATGGGCTGTGTGCCTCTTGCGGCCAAGAGCTCCTCGACGGTGACCTGAGGGCGCAGCGGCGGGTACAGAGGATGGCCGGTTTCCGGAGTGCTCATGGACGAGGCCTCCTCGTTGGTGTCTCCGGCTGGCTGCGGGCTGGGACCAGCATACGGCGGTGCACTGGTCGTCACCCGTGATCGGCCGCTGTCGGAAGGAGCCACCGTCTTGCCGCGTACCGGCAGACGTCGGGTATCCGGGCTGTTCGAGGCATTCAGCCCGCGTCGCCGAACGGCAGTTGGAACAGACCTCGGCCAGGGGGTAGGCCTTCAGAACGGCGTCGACCTCACTGGCGAGGTTGGCGCGTTGCTAACGCCTGGATGCACCGCCCGATTTCTGTGATCGTTTTTGGGTGGTTTCTGAGTCGGGTTCGCGGAAACCACCGATCTTGGTGTTTTCGGGTGTGATTGTCGGGCCACTGTCCGGAAGGTTCGGGGCATCTCACGGTCGTCCGCTTCACGCTCAGCGGCCAGGAGGACGGCACCCGCTTCATCATCGACCACGCCAGCATGCCGCCGGAGTGGCACGACCACATCTCCAGCGGCTACCCCACCTTCTACCAGCAGCCGCTGGAGCGCTACTTCGCCGCCCTAGCCAGGCCGGGGGTCGGATTGTGAGCGATCAGCAAGTCCACGGGGCCAGTCGTCCCCATACAGACACCGGGCGGGCGGATCGCCCTGTCGGCCAGCTGTGCCTTTGCCGGCTAGGCGAACGACAGCCAAGCGGGCACGGAGAGTGAGCTGAGACAGGCGAGTTTGATCAACTCGAAATACGCGGCTTTGCCGCTGATGGGCTGTTCGCGTCGTGCACGTTCCGGAGCGCCGAGGTGTACTGAACGAAGAGCGACCGGCAAAAGGTGTCACTTGAGACGTCGGGTGGTGGGTCGGCTGTCCCAGCGGTAGAGCGTCCGGGCATGTCGGATCAGTGCACGCACGGTGACGAAGGCTGCGGTCAAGTAGAGATAAAAATCGACGATCGCGCCGTTCTTGTCGGTACAACGACGGAGTTTGCCGTAGCCGTTCATCCACGCATGGGTCCGTAACCGGAGTCCAGGTGCATGCGCGGGTGCGCCGGCAGGTCACCCACCTGCTGGTGGATCTCGCCGATGGTCGGGTCCAGCAGCGGGGAGTCATGCCGGTTCGCCCCAGCCGAGACGATCCCGAGCGGCACACCGCCGCCATCGGTCCCCACCGACCGTTTCATGCCTTGTTTACGCCGATCCACCGGGGACGGACCCTCCTTGTCCCCACCACACGGCGCCTTGGTGATACAGCCGTCACCGGTCAGATCCGCCACCTCCAAACCGATCATCCGGTCGTAGGCGGCCAGCGCCGCGGCGTGGACTTTACGGGCTATCCCCAGCCGGGCCCACTCGGCCAGACGGCGTCGGATCGTGCGGTCCGAGCAGCCCGGGACCGCGATCCGCTCGTAACCCGAGCCGTGGACCGCGGCTTCCACGATCTTCTCGAAGACCAGACGGTCAGGGATGCGTGGCCGGTGACAGCGCAACGGATGGGTCGGGCAGACCCGCGGATGGGACGGCAGCAGCGGTTCGAACTCGCTCCAGACGGCGTCGAGCAGGCATGCTGGTACGGCAGGCATGGAACCCCCCGGTCAGTTACAGAGCGTCGAGAACTCCATGATTGACCAGGGCCATGCCTGCATCCACTCGGCCCCTCATCGACGTCCCGGTACCGCACCTATTGCCGGTCGCTCTAAGTCCTTGAAAAGGCTCTTTTGATGGACGCCTGACCGTCGGCCGAAAATAACCCCAGAAAGATTACTTACACCGTTAGGTTGGCTCTGCCAAGACTCCGATGGTGACAGGTAGTCGCCGTGCAGATATTGTTAGCGCTGGGTGACGCCGAATTCCTGAAGGTCGTTTTTCCTCAGCTCGTTGTGGGCTCATCGATCGGGTCGTCGATGACGGACCGGTGGTGCGGGTCGTTGCCCGGACCTGGGCCGGGCCGGGCCGGTGGGCACCCGGACGCTTGGCCTGCGTCGCCGTCTTGGTCTGCGCAAGTGGCCTTCCGAGCGAGTTCGCTTCCGGGACGCTGCACAACGGCCGTCTTCGCACTATCCGGCGTCAGCCGAGGAGGCTGGCGACCATGGGCGCCGGGACGGCCTTGACCGGGTGGTCGAGGTCGAGGATGGATTTGGTGGCGAGGATGCCGTGGCCGTACTTGGTTTCGATGCTACGGGCTTCGGCGCGCCAGCCGCTGTCGATCCACTTCGATTCGATGGGGGTGGTCATCGTCGGGCCGGCGGTGCTGGGGATGCGGACGGGGCTGAGGTCGATCTCGTTGCCGGAGCCGGTGCGGGCGTAACCGATGGTGTCGTCGGCGATCCAGCGTCCCTCGTCCTGCTGGTCGATGGCGCGGGCGAGGGCGACGGCGAGGGCCATCTCGTTGAGCGCGGTGAAGTCCGGGCGGGGCAGGCCGGGGCTCACCAACGCTGGCAGCCAGGCGAGGATCGGGTCGGTGAGATACAGCTTGTGCTGGGTGCCGGTGACGGCCCGGCCGTCGTCCGCCCGCTGGCGGCAGCGCAGGGCGGCGTGCGAGTTGATCAGGCGGATGGTGCGGCGTTCGAAGAGGTCGCGGTTGGGGTAGCCGAGTTCGGCGGCGGTCGCGGTGAGGTTCATGGGGCTGGTCATGCCTCCGGCGATGCCGGCGAGCAGGAGCGGGACGGAGTCGGTCGGCGCGTCCGGGTCGACGTCTGCACGCAGCCAGGCGAGCAGGTCGCGCAGGTAGGCGGTGCTGACGGCGCCGGTGCGCTGGTGTTCGGCGACCGCGCGGGGGAACCCGCCACAGGTCAGGTAGTCCTGCCAGGCGAGGTCGACGTCGTCGACGCCGAACGCGAGGGCGGACAGCGCGTCGGCCGCCGACGCGCCGTCGAGCTCGCCGGGATGGGTGACCGGTGGGAGGGGCAGGTGAGGGTGGGTAGCGGTGACGTAGTCGCGGAAACCCATCGGCAGGAGCTGGCGGACGCGGTGTCCGGTGCCGGAACCGGCCCGGCCGGCGAACAGGTTGCCGTGCACGTCCTCATTGCCGACCCAGCGGCTGCCGGTGGCGACGACGGTGTCGTCGCCGAAGTCGCCGGCGTCGCGGGCGGCCTTCAGCACGCTACTCCAGCCCGTGATCCCGGAGATCTCGTCGAGCAGCCATATTCGTCGCCGGGGGGCAGGTGCGTCCACGGAGCGGGTGAGGGCGCGTCCCAGCGTGATCAATCGCCGCAGGTCGCGGGCGGCCATGCCGTCACAGGACGCATAGATCACCTGTCGTGGGTCCACCTCGGGGTGGGCGCACAGGTGCGCCGCGGTGTCCAGGACCGCGACCGTCTTGCCGGCCCGTCGGGGCCCTGTGAGCACGGTCAGGCTGCCGTCAGGCTGACCGCGAGCGATGTCGTCGAGGATGCGCGACCGGTAGCCGAGGTCGTACCCGGCCCGGTCGCGCAGGATGCGGTTGGCGCGGGTCCACGCCGTCGGGTCCGTGCCGGCCGCCGCGCTCGCCCACCACGGGTTCGCGTCGGCGAGGATGCGGCGCAGTTCGTCATCTCGCACGGATCGATGCTAGCTGTCGGCACCACAGAATGGGGGGGGTTTTGATACCTGTAGCACCACAGGAGGGAGGGGGTACAGAGGTATGCGACCCCATGGGAGGGGGTGGGTAAGGCTCTGCGTAGTCGCGGCTGTGTGAGTGCGGGCACCGCGCATAGGGCCGTGACGGTCCCGACGGCCAATGCCGTCAAGGCCCAATGCCACTGACGCTAAGTCGATCAAGCTGCAATCTGGGGGTTCAGCGGGTTGGCGAGCCTGATCGTGGGTGGGGCGTCGTGGCGGGTGCCGTCACGGCACACATCGCCCGATGGGCCGCCAGGCGAAGAGGTCATCTTCCGCCCGGCATGATCAGTGGATGGGAGCGATGGTGGATGGGCGAGGGGTGGAGCTGTGGGTGAGCAGGTGGAGATTTCGACCGCGAGGCAGGCCGCCAACGACGAGTTGATCGTGGCTTTTGGGCGGTTGCAGGGGGCGGCCAACCGGCTGGAGTACATCCTGGGGCGGGCGCTGGAGGAGGAGTGCGGGATCAACCATCTCATGTTCGAGGTGCTGCTGATCCTGGGACGGGCGGGAGAGCCTGGATTGTCGATGCGGGCCATCGCCCAGGAACAGGTGCTGACCACTGGTGGCGCGACGCGTCTGGTGGACCGGATGGAGACCGCCGGGCTGGTCGAGCGCGCCGAGGACCCCGCGGACCGGCGCGGGCGGCTGGTGCGCCTGACCCCGCAGGGGGAGGAGACCACGGTGCGTGCTTCCCGGGTGCACGTCGCAAACATCCGTCGCTACTTCTTGGAGCCTCTGCCGGTCGAGGACCGGGAGCGGTTCGCCGAGGATCTGCGTATCCTGAGCCACTCGGCGAGGGACGTGCTGCCCCGGTTGCCCTGAGCCGCGGCCCGGCGGCGGTCCGTGGGGTAGCGGGGCCCAAGCCAAAGGAGTGACCACCGCCGTAGGAATATCTGACGAGTCAGATACTGTTCTGTCAGGCGAATCGCTCGCGCTGGGCGGGCGCAGCACCCCTCTCGAGGTCTTCGATGCGGCTGGTCTACGTCTTCGATGCCTACTGCGGCTGGTCGCACGGGTTCTCCGGAACGCTGCGCGAGGTCGTCTCCCGCCATCCGGCGCTGCCGGTGGACGTGGTCTCCGGGGGCCTGTTCACCGGGTCGCGCCGGGTACCGATCCGCGAGTTCGGCTACGTCCAGGGCGCGAACGCCCAGATCGCCGAGATGACCGGCGCCGAGTTCGGTGAGGCGTACGAGCGGCTGATCGCGGACGGCTCGTACGTGATGGACTCCAAGGCCGCCGCCCGCGGCGTGGCCGCCCTGCGCCAAGCCGCCCCCCACCGGGCAGTGGAACTCGCCACCGCGTTGCAGCATGCCTTCTACGTCGACGGCCTGAGCCTGTCAGATGCGGCCACCTACCGGAAGGTGGCCGGAGTGGACGGCGACGCGGTCGCGGCCGCCTTCGAGGCACCCGAGGCGCAGGCAGCGGCCGAAGCCGATTTCCGCCGCACCGCCGAACTGGGCGTTACCGGCTTCCCCACCCTCCTCGCCGTTGACGCGGGCCGCGTCACCACCCTGGCCCACGGCCATGCCACCGCCGACGACGTCGACCGGCGCCTGGCGGCTTTCACCGCCGCCCGTACCTCCTGATCCTCCGCCCGTCTCCCCCACCCTCCTACTCAAGGGAGCCCGCCATGAGCCCTCTGTCCTTCAAAGTCCTCGACCTCGACTTCCCCGCCGGCAGCAAGAACAAGACCGCCACCCTCGTCACCGGCGGGCACGAGGCGCTGCTGGTCGACGCCGGCTTCACCCGCGCCGACGGCCACCGCCTGGCCGCCGAGATCTTCGACTCCGGCAAGAAGCTGACCACCGTCTTCGTCAGCCACGGCGACCCTGACTTCTACTTCGGCGCCGAAGTTCTCGCCGGCGCCTTCCCCGACGCCACGCTCGTCGCCACGCCGATCGTCATCGAACACATCCGGCACTCCTACGAGGGCAAGCTCAAGGCATGGGCGGCCCTCGGCCCGAACCTGCCCACCCGTCTGGTCGACCTCACCCCGCTCACCGGCGACCTCACCCTCGAAGGGCACCGCTTCGAGCTCAAGGGCGGCCCGGCCGCGCTACCCGACCGCCACTACCTGTGGCAGGCCGGGCACCGTGCTCTCCTCGGCGGCGTGCTGCTGTTCCAGCAGGAGCACGTCTGGGTCGCCGACACCCCCACCCCGGCCGACCGCGCCGCCTGGATCGACCTGCTCGACGACATGGCCGCCCTGCAGCCGGAACTCGTCGTCCCCGGCCACCGTCTGCCCGGCACCGCGGCCGACGCCTCGGCCATCACCGCCACCCGCGACTACCTCCTCGCCTTCGAGGAAGAGCTCGGCACGGCCGCCGACAGCGGCGCGCTGACCGAGGCGCTCATCAAGCGCTACCCGGACAACGGCATGCAGATCGCAGCGCAGATCGGCGCCAAGGTCGCCACGGGCGAGATGGCCTGGGGCTGACAACCATGACCACATCAACCAGCGACTTCGCAGCCTCCACCGCCCCTGCCGACGTGGTGCGCCGCCAATACCTGGCCTCCGCGGCGGGCGACTTGGAAGCCCTGCGCGCCACCCTCGCCCCCGACGTGGAGTGGACCGAGATGGCCGGCTTCCCCCTCGCCGGCACCTACCGCACCCCCGACGGTGTCACCGCCAACGTCATGGAGAAACTCGGCCAAGACTGGGACGACTGGACCGCTCACGACGACACCTACGTCGTCGACGGCGAGAACGTCGTCGTCCTCGCCCGCTACACAGCCGTCAACAAGGCCACCGGCAAACCGATCGACGTCCGCGTCGCCCACCACTTCGTCGTACGCGGCGGACTGATCGTCCGCTTCGAGCAGTTCGTCGACACCGCCCTCGTCCGCGACGCCATGACCAACTGACACGCTGCCACCCCGACCCGCCGACGGGAGACTCCATGTCCGCGGCCGTCTCGACGACGGTCAGGTGTGCAGCAACTACGGCGTCGGCTACCGCGAAGCTGACGGCCCACCCAACACAGACGAATCGCACCGACCGGGCATGCACTTGCAGTTACGTTATGTAGTCATCCGCTCGTGAGCGAGGAGGCACTCGAACCGCCAGCCCGACCGGTGGACCTGCGCGCTTGTAATCCCACGGGCCGTTCGCGCCGATAGGTAAAACCTATCGGCGCAGGTCAGACCTATCGTTACAGATCGTGGTGGAGCTGAGGGGATTCGAACCCCTGACCCTCACACTGCCAGTGTGATGCGCTACCAGACTGCGCCACAGCCCCAGACATACTCTTGTTGCTCGTACCGTTCGTTACGCTCGTGCTGTTCGTTCGTACCGTTCACACCCTACAGGTCCTGCCGAGCGCCTCCGTCAGCGACCCGGGGATCTCGGCCTCCGGGCGCGCGATCTGGCGATCATCACACGCCTCTGGCGATCATCACACGCCTCTGACGATCATCGCACGCCCTTTGGCCCCTCAGGGGGCACTCGGCGAGTGTACCGGTTCGACGTCAGGCGCGACCGAGACTGTCTGGGCGGGCACTCCCGATTCGGAGCCGCCGAGCGCGAGGCTCTCCGTGGCTGCCAACGGGCCGCCGTTGTGCTCGATCAGCCGGAACCGTCCCTCGTCGCTGCGCAGCAGCGTCCAGCGGCAGTTCCCGAGCGGCCCGAAGTGCCACCAGGCCGACGGTGGCATCTCCAACAGCCGCCCGATCAGAGCCCGGGCGGTGCCGCCGTGCAGCACCAGCACCGCAAGGCCGTCCTCCCGGGGGAAGCCTTCAGCGGCGAGATCGTCCAGGACGCCGATCGCCCGCGCGCCGACCTCCGCATAGGTCTCACCACCGCCACGGCGCACATCCTCGCCGCGGCGCCACGCCGCATCCTCCGCCGGGAAACGGACCGCGGCCTGCTCGGCGGTCAGCCCCGACCACTCCCCCAGCGAGATCTCCCGCAGCCTCGCGTCCATCCGGACCGCGACACCGAGCTCGGCCGCGGTCGCCCGACAGCGCAGCAGGTCCGAGGAGACGACGACATCAGGGGCGAGCCCGCGGACCGCGGGCGCGACCAACCGGGCCTGGGCCCGGCCGGTCTCGTCCAACGGCGGATCCGCGTGACCCTGGAACCTGCCGGTGTCGTTCCACGACGTGCGGCCGTGTCGCCACAGCAGGATCCTCACCGACTACCAGCGCCCGGCGCGACGGCTTCCACAGTGCGAGAAAGGTCACGGTCCGTGAAGGCGATCTGCGGACAGTCCTTCCAAAGCCGTTCCAGTGCGTAGTATATTCGCTCCTCACCGTGCTGCACATGCACC
>NZ_CAUVXI010000003.1:20493-35683 GCF_963555845.1 Protofrankia sp. Cas8
TTCCAGTGCGTAGTATATTCGCTCCTCACCGTGCTGCACATGCACCACGACATCGGAGAAATCAAGCAGCACCCAGCGCCCCTCGCGTTCACCCTCGCGGCGGAGCGGCTTGGCCCCAAGCCGGCGCAGCTGCTCCTCGACCCCGTCAACTACGGCCTTGACCTGCCGTTCCGTGTCGGCGGACGCGACGACGAAGCAGTCCGTGATGGCCAACCGCTCGCTGACGTCCAACACGACGATGTCGCGGGCGAGCTTGTCGGCTGCGGCCTGCGCCGCTTCGAGGGCGAGCTCGACGGCTCGCGGGGATGCGGTCACGAATACACCTCTCCTGGCTGGACCACTAGGCCACCTTCGGCTCTCGGGGACATGCCTGTTGATTATGGATTACGATCGTACGCGCCGGCCTGGTTTGCCTACCGCCCGTCCAGCCTGACATACCGAACGCTTTCACGTTCCCGCATTTGTCCCGTGCCGGCCTACCGGCCAGGCCACCGACCACGCCACGGGTGGCGTCACGGGCCGGGCCACGGGTGACGTCACCGGACGGGCGGCGCCGGCACGGGCATGACGCCGGCGGGGTCCCGCGGCCGGTACAGCCCGCTCTTGGCGATGAAACGCACCACCCCGTCCGGGGTGAGATACCAGATGGGCGCCCCGCGGCGCACCCGGGCGCGGATGTCGGACGAGGAGATCGCCAGTGCCGGCACCTCCAGGAGGCTGACGGCGTCACCGGGCAGGCTCGCGTCGAGTTCGAGCTGGTAGCCGGGCCGGGTAACCCCGACGAAATGGGCCAGCCCGAACAGCTCCCCGACATCGCGCCAGCTGAGGATCTGCGCCAGGGCGTCCGCACCCGTGATGAAGAACAGTTTGGCCTGCGACCGCATCCGGTGCAGGTCCCGCAGCGTGTCGATGGTGTAGGTTGATCCACTCCGGTCGACATCAATCCGACTGACCGTGAACTGAGGATTGCCAGCAGTAGCCAAAAAAGTCATCAGGTACCTGTCCTCAGCCGGGGACACGTCCCTGTCCGCCTTCTGCCACGGACGCCCGCTGGGAACGAAGACCACCTCGTCCAGGTCGAAGAGGGCCGCAACCTCGCTGGCGGCGACCAGATGTCCGTTGTGTACTGGATCAAAGGTTCCGCCCATCACCCCGAGCCTCACGGACGGACCGTAACGGGATCACGCTGTGATTTCGATGGGTCGCCGGAAGTATCACATCCGACTCGGCGCCGGTCGGGGTTCAGAAGGTCGGGGTTCAGAAGGTCGGGGTTCAGGAGACGGGTCAAGGGGCGCGATGAGTACCCCACCGACTGACTCCCGGCTACCGCGGCCGTAGGCTGACCACGTACGCCTCGGGCGTCGCCGTTGCGACAGTCCGGCGCCAACGCCGACACCCCGCCTGTGTCAGTTCGTGTCTGCACCCATGCTACTCAATACCCGCTCTTGTTCAATTTCTGTTCATCCAATGTTCGCTACTTGTTTATAATTTATCCATTACGTCCGGCTCGAGGAGGCTGCCTGATGCCGGTGAGTCCGCTCGCGGGTCAGCCCGCACCACCTGACATTCTCATCGACGTGGACGCGCTGTTGGCCGCCTACCACGACGACCAGCCCGACCCCGCCGAGGCGTCCCAACGCGTCTCGTTCGGAACATCCGGGCACCGCGGGTCGTCGCTGCGCCGGTCCTTCAACGCCGACCACATCGTCGCGATCACGCAGGCGATCTGCGAACACCGAACCGCCCACCAGGTAGACGGGCCGCTGTTCGTCGGTGTGGACACCCACGCCCTGTCCGCACCCGCGCTCGCCAGCGCGCTGGAGGTACTGGCCGCCCACGGGGTGGACACCCGGATCGCGCCGGCCGGGCAGGCCACCCCCACCCCGGTGATCTCGCACGCCATCCTCACGCACAACGCCCGCCGCGCAGCCGGGGAGCCCCTCGGGCTCGCCGACGGCATCGTCATCACGCCGTCGCACAACCCACCGGCGGACGGCGGGTTCAAGTACAACCCGCCCAATGGCGGGCCGGCTGACACCGCCATGACCACCTGGATCCAGGACCGCGCGAACGCGCTGCTCGCAGCCGGGCTGCGGGGTGTCTCGCGGGTCGCTCCCGAACGTGCACGGGCGGACGCGACCGTGCACGACTACGTCTCGGCCTATGTCGAGGACCTGGCATCCGTGGTCGACCTCGATGCGATCCGCGGCGCGGGTGTCAGGATCGGCGTCGACCCTCTCGGTGGCGCGAGCCTGGTCTACTGGCAGGCCATTGCCGAGCGTTACAAGCTCGACCTCGACGTGGTCAACACCGCGGTCGACCCACAGTTCGGTTTCATGACCGTCGACTGGGACGGAAAGATCCGGATGGACCCGTCCTCGCCGTACGCGATGGCGTCGTTGCTGCGGTTGAAGGATTCCTTCGACGTGGCACTGGCCAACGACGCCGACGCGGACCGGCACGGCATCGTGACGCCGGGCGCCGGCCTGCTCAACCCCAACCACTACCTGTCGGTCGCGATCTCCTACCTGTTCGCCCATCGCGGCGGCTGGCCCGCCACGGCCTCGATCGGCAAGACGCTGGTCAGCTCCAGCATGATCGACAGGGTCGCCACCGGGCTGGCCCGACATCTCGTCGAGGTTCCGGTCGGTTTCAAGTGGTTCGTGGACGGACTGATCGACGGTTCCCTCGGATTCGGCGGCGAGGAAAGCGCCGGCGCGTCGTTCCTGCGCCGTGACGGTCGGGTCTGGACCACCGACAAGGACGGCCTGATCGCCTGCCTGCTCGCCGCGGAGATCACCGCTGTCACCGGGCAGGACCCCGGCCAGAACTACGAGGCGCTCACCAGCCAGTTCGGCGCCCCCGCGTACCGCCGGGTGGACGCGCCGGCCTCCCCCGCGCAGAAGGACGTCCTGAAGTCCCTGACCCCGGCGGACCTTGGCACCTCGACGCTCGCGGGCGAGCCGGTGACCGCCGCGCTGTCCCACGCCCCCGGCAACGGAGCGGCGATCGGCGGCGTCAAGGTCGTGACCGAGAACGCCTGGTTCGCGGCGCGCCCGTCCGGTACCGAGGACGTCTACAAGATCTACGCGGAGAGCTTCCGCGGAGCCGCACACCTGGACACCGTCCTCACCGACGCGCAGTCCGTCGTGGACGCCGCCCTCGCTCGCTGACCTGGTGCGGCGTCCAGGCCGGTCATAACGGCGTCTCAGGGTTCCGTAACGGTCGGAGCGACAGGAGGGATCTGAGAGACGGGCGGGGCCGGCGGGGTTGGCGGCATCGGCGCGGTTGGCCGCCCGGTTCGGCGGCGGACCCGCCGGGCCAGGCGGTAGCCCGCGTAGACCATCGTCGCAGCCAACACGATCAGAATCATCGGCCCGATCAGCGCGACAACCTCGCCCAGGCCACCGACGAACCGGTCCCAGGACAGCCGGGCGGCCCGGCCGAGACCCCCGTCATCGGTGGCCGGACCGGGCTTGGTCACCGCGCCCTGCTCGCTGACGCCGACGGTGAGGGTGGCAAGATCACTGGAGTCGGCCAGTACCTGGCGCTGGCCCTCAAGCTGTTCGATCTGCATTTGTACGCTGTCGATCTGCTGGCGGACCGAGAGGACCTCCCCGATCGTCCCGGCCTTCGCCAGCAGCGCCAGATAGGTGTCCCGGGAATTTTGCAACGCCTTGCGCCGGGACTCCAGATCGACATACTGGCCGGTCACGTCCCGGGTGGACACGGTTGATGCGCGGACGTCGCCGATCTTCCCGACCTGGCTGCGCAGTTGTTCGAACGAACCGCTCGGGACCCGCAGAGTGACGTTGGCGTGTGGCCCGTCACCGTCCTTGACGGCTGCGGTACCAGTGCTCTCCAACGCGGACAGGTAGCCCCCCAGCCCCTTGGCCGCGGCCTCGATGTCACTGACGGCCGCGTCCACGCCGCCGAGACGCACCCACAGCGAGACCGAACCGATGCGGACGATCCGCGGTTCGGCGCCGGCCGGCCGGGCCGGGTCGCTGCGCCCGCCCGGTTGGGCCTCGGTCACACCGGTTGTCCCCGGTTCCGGCACGGCAGCAGAACCTGAACTGACACTCAAGCCGGAATCATCGGTGGACGCGGTTCCGGCACCGGAACCGGTACTCGAACCCGCATCGGGACCGGAACCGGTGTTCGAACGGGCGATGCCGGGCGCGACGGGCAGCGCGGCCGATGAGGAAGCCACGTCCGGCTTCCCGCCGCCGATGCCGAGTACGACACCCATGATTGCTAGGGTCCCGATGACGACGGCCACCGGGACGATCCAGCCCCGCCTGCGGGTGACCTTGGCAAAGGGATCATCAACCGGGGCTGTTCCCAGCTGTGGCCGCTCCACCTGTGCCGGGCCGTCGGGCTCCCGGGTGTCCGAACCTGCCATGACCATCACCGTGGCCGTCCTTCCGTCAGCGATCAGCTGTCGCAACGTTGGACGCACCGGTGGCCCGTTCGGTTCACCCCGATTTCCGACCGGACGAGGGTCCGGTCCAGAAACGCTACGAACCGAAACGCTACGAAGGCAGGAGGCGCTCGATGAACGCTTGGAGCTGCTCGACGTTGCGGCACTCGACCATCTCGTCGACGAGGTCGGCGTAGGCGCGGGTCGCCGAGTCACCCGAACCCCAGTAGGTACGCGGCTCCGGGTTCAGCCAGTAGGAATGTCTGGCCTGGGCGCACAGTTTCCGGAAAACGCCGGATGCGGTCGCCCGATAGTTGTTGCGAGCGTCCCCCAGCACGAGCAGGGAGGTCTTCGGGCCGACCGCGTCGGGATACCGCTGCGCGAACACGTCGAAGGCGTGGCCGTAGTCGCTGTGCCCGTCGAGCCAGACCAGATCGGCTTCGCCCGCTATCCGCGCCATCATGTCGCCGAGATCGCCGCCCCGCAGGAACCGGGTGACCTCATCGGTGGTGTCGATGAACGCGAACGCCCGGACCTTGGCGAACTGCTCCCGCAGCGCGTGCGTCAGCAGCAGGGTGAAGTGGGCGAACGACGCCACCGAGCCGGAGACGTCGCACAGGACGACAAGCTCGGGTTTGTGCGGCTTGTGCGGCCGGTGGTAGGTCTCCAACGGCACACCGCCGGTGGCGAGCGAGGCCCGCACGGTGCGGCGGAAGTCCAGCCGGCCGGAGCGCCCCAGCCGGCGGCGAGCGGTCAGCCTGGTCGCGAGCCGGCGTGCCAGCGGGTAGACCTGCCGACGCAGTTCGACGAGGTCGCGCTGGGACGCCCGGAGAAAGTCGACCTGGTCGGCCAGGGGCTTGACCGCGGTCTTGGCCACCGCGTCCACCCCGCGTTCCTCGGCAAGCCGGCGGCGAACCTCGGCGGCGACCATCTCCTCGAACGAGCGGATCCGTTCGGTGATCGTCTGTCGGGCGACCCGCTCGGCAAGACCGCCGGTCGTGGCCCCACCGAGCATCGCGGCCAGCAGGTCCGCGATCAGAGTGTCCGGTGACAGCGCCCGCATGACCCGGTACATGAACCAGGACCGCTGCCCGGCCCCGCCCGGCGTCGAGCCGAGGGCGGTCACGGCGTCCCTGGCAAGGCGACGGAGCGCCTCCTCGTCCCCGTCGAGCAGGGCAGCCAACAGGTCACCGCGCATGGCCTCGCGCAGCATGTCCGGATCCAGGTCGGTGACCTCGCCCCGCTGTTGCGCGTCGCCGCCCTCAGGCCGGCCCCCACCATCGTCGCCGTGATCGTCGACGGACAGACCGGCGCCGATCCGCGGCGGAAAGTAGAGATCGAACAACATGTCAAAGGTGGCCCGGTGGGTCGGGCGCTTGCACATCGTCGCCGCGAACGCCGCGTGCAGCGCCCCGCGGTCGAGCAACCCGACCGCACCGAGCGCGCGGGAGGCGTCCACGGTCTCGGCGCTACTCACCGGCACACCAGCCTTGCGCAGTGCGCCGGTGAACGCCACCGTACGGTCCAGCACGCTCATCTCGGCCGTCCCATCACCTCAGGCCACGGCAGGCCACGTCACGTCCGGTCAGGTCGAGTTGGTTCAGGTCAGTTCAGGTCGGTTCACGTCAGTTCGGACCGAGTTTGAGCTGGCCGATCGCACGCGCATGGTCACTCGCGTGCTTGAGGACGACACCCAGCGTGGATGCCACCGCCTCCTCGTCCAGGGTGTCGATACCCAGCGCAAGCACGGTCTGCGCCCAGTCGATCGTCTCGGCGATCGACGGCGCCTTCTTCAGCTCCATCGCCCGCAGCGCCCGGATGGTCCGGACGATGGCCTCGGCAAGCTGTTCGGGCAGTTCCGGGACACGAGCGAGGACGATCTCCTTCTCCCGCGCCGGCGAGGGATACTCCAGGTAGAGGTACAGACAGCGACGCTTGAGCGCCTCGGAAAGCTCCCGCGTCGCGTTGCTGGTGAGGACCACGAACGGACGGCGGCTCGCCACAATCGTGCCGAACTCGGGAATCGTCACCTGGAAGTCCGAGAGCACCTCCAGCAGCAGCCCTTCAACCTCGACGTCGGCCTTGTCCGTCTCGTCGATCAGGAGCACGGTCGGGTCGTTGCGCCGGATCGCGGCCAGCAACGGCCTCGCCAGCAGGAACTCTTCGCTGAAAATGTCGTCATGGGTCTCGTCCCACGACTCGTCATTGCGCCCGGCCTGGATGCGCAGGAGCTGCTTTTTGTAGTTCCACTCGTAGAGCGCCCGGGCCTCGTCCAGGCCTTCGTAGCACTGGAGTCGGATCAGCTCGGCATCGGTCGCGGCAGCCAGCGCCTTGGCCAGCTCCGTCTTGCCCACACCGGCCGGCCCTTCGACGAGCAGCGGCTTGCGCAGCCGGTCGGCCAGGAAGACGGTCGTGGCGATCGCGTGGTCCGCGAGGTAGCCTGCCGCCTCCAAGCGGCTGCGGACATCCGCCACATCGGCGAAGGCATGCTCCTGTAGCGGCATATACACCTCTCGTGTACGAGCTGAGAACCGTTTCCATAGTGCCAGTGATGGGCCCGTACGGGCGACATCAGCGCGGCCGGCACCGTCGGGACGGAGGCCGCAACCGGATCACTGCACCGGCTCAGATCATTCCACCTGCTCATAGGCGGGGACGGTGAGGAACTCGACGAACTCGTCCGCCAGCGCCACCCGCTCGAACAGGGCTGCCGCGTCGGCGTAGCGCCCGCCCTCGAATGTCGGTTCGCCGACGGCGGACCGGATCGCGGCCAGCTCCTCGGCCTCGATCTCCCGGACGAGATCCGCGGTCACCGGCCGGCCGTCGGCCAGGCGGGCCCGCACGGCGATCCACTGCCAGATCTGCGAACGTGAGATCTCAGCGGTGGCCGCGTCCTCCATCAGGTTGTCGATACCGACCGCGCCGACGCCCCGCAACCAGCTCTCCAGGTACCGGATGGCCACGCTGATGTTGTTGCGCAGGCCCGCCTCGGTGATCGAACCCGGGGTGTCGCGGATCGCGAGCAACTGCCGTGCCGTCACGGTGACGTCATCACGCTGCCGGTCGATCTGGTGCGGGCGCCCGCCGAGCACGGCGTCGAACACCTCGGTACAGACCGGCACCAGGTCGGGATGGGCCACCCAGCTCCCGTCGAAACCGTCGCGGGACTCCCGTTCCTTGTCGTCCCGGACCTTTGCCAGGGCACGCGCATTGACCGTTGGATCACGGCGGCTCGGGATGAACGCGGCCATCCCGCCGATGGCATGCGCGCCACGGCGGTGGCAGGTGGCCACCAACAGCTCGGTGTAGGCGCGCATAAACGGCACGGTCATGGTGACGGCGCCACGGTCGGGCAGCAGGAAGTCGGCACCACGCGCGCGGAACGTCTTCACGGTGGAGAACATGTAGTCCCATCGACCGGCGTTCAAGCCGGCGGAATGTTCCCGCAGTTCGTAGAGAATCTCCTCCATCTCGAAAGCCGCCGGAAGGGTCTCGATGAGAACGGTTGCCCGGATCGTCCCACGGGCGAGCCCGAGGGAATCCTCGGCCACGGTGAACACGTCGTTCCACAACCGGGCTTCACGGTGACTTTCCAGTTTCGGCAGGTAGAAGTATGGCCCGGCGCCAGCCGAAACCAGTGCGTGGGCGTTGCGGAACACATACATCCCGAAGTCGAACAGGGCGCCGCTGACCGGTTCACCGTCGACCAGCACATGGCGTTCGGGCAGATGCCAGCCGCGTGGACGCACAATAAGCGTCGCACGCTCCTCGCCCAGGGCGTATTCCCGGCCATCCGGGCCCGTGTACACCAGGGTCCGTGTGATCGCCTCGGTCAGGTTTCGCTGCCCGGTAATCATATTTGACCAGGTGGGTACGTTTGCGTCCTCGAAATCGGCCATGAAGGCCCGTGCCCCGCTGTTGAGCGCGTTGATGACCATCTTGGCGTCGGTCGGCCCGGTTATCTCGCACCGGCGGTCGATCAGGCCCGGCGCGGGTGGCGCAACGACCCAGTCTCCGTCGCGGACGTCCGCGGTCTCGGCCAGGAAGTCCAGGCTCGCCCCGGCTGCGACGGACCGCCGGCGCTCACGACGTCGCTCCAGCAGCTCGGCCCGGCGCTCGGAAAAACCGCGCTGCAGGCCCGCGACGAACGCGAGCGCCTCGTCGGTCAGGACCGCGGCGACGTCAGCCGGCTTGAGCCCACTGGCCGCCCGCTCCACCTCAATGCCCCTCATACTCCCCTCGCCCGCCATGCCCTCGACGTCCGTTCGTCCCACCGACTCGTCGGCACCCATCGCATTCCCTCCCTGCTCCACGAACCGTCGCTGCACACACCGTCCACGGCACATCGCCGGGTA
The DNA here is from genome assembly GCF_963555845.1 of Protofrankia sp. Cas8. Classification (NCBI taxonomy): domain Bacteria; kingdom Bacillati; phylum Actinomycetota; class Actinomycetes; order Frankiales; family Frankiaceae; genus Protofrankia; species Protofrankia sp. Cas8. The sequence continues at coordinate 29,272 of NZ_CAUVXI010000003.1, forward strand.
TCGACGGGAGCGAAGCTACCGCTTCGATCGCTCGGCGGCCGCTGGCTGCGTTCGCCGGGCGCCACACCCGGCCAACTAGTAAGTTTTCCGAACAAACGCCCTTCGACTGGCTGGCGCGCCCACCGTGCGGGTAGGCCAGGCAGGGCGGGGACAGACGTCCCACAGGTCGCGCAGGTCGCACAGGTCGCACAGGTCGCATTGCCAATGCGCAAGGGGGAGCGCACACGGGAGGCAGAGCAATGAACGTCACGTTCCTCGGGCTCGGACGGATGGGCCGGGAAATGGCTCGGCATGTCCTGCGTGGCGGCCACCACCTGACCGTCTGGAACAGGACGCCGGGTCGCGCGCAGGAGTTGACAGCCGCCGGTGCACGCGAGGCGCCCTCTGTTCGGGCCGCGGTCACCGATACCGACGCCGTCGTGCTGATGGTCTTCGACGACAGTTCAGCCCGCCAGGTGATCGACGAATTGATCGCCGGCGCGCCCCCGGCGACGCTAGTGATCAATTCGACGTCTGTCTCGCCGTCGACCAGCCGTGACCTTGGGCAGCTCGTGGCAAAGGCGGATCTGCGCTACGTCGAGGCGCCGGTGGTGGGCACCGTCGGGCCAGCCCGCGAAGGCACCCTGCGGGTACTGGTCGGGGCGACCGCGGCCGACGCCGCGGCCGCCGAAGGCCTGCTCTCCCTGTTCGGCAGCACACACCGGGTTGGCGGTATCGGAACCGCGACTGCGTTGAAGACCGTGGTGAACCTGGGACTGACGCTCTCCACCGCGGCCCTGGGCGAGGTGCTGCGGCTCGGATCGGATCTGGGTATCGACCGCAACCTGCTACTGGCCGAACTCTCCGACGGTGCGCTCGGGTCCATCGTGAACTACAAGCGTCCGATGCTCGCCGACGACCTCTTCACCCCGGCGGCCTTCACTCTGGACGCCATGATTAAAGATCTTCGGATCGCGATGGGCGCCGCGGAGCGGGCGTTGCCGCTGGCCACGACCACGCTCGCCATGGCCGCGGAGGCGTCCGACGCCGGGCACGGTGGCGACGACTTCGCCAGCCTGGCGGCCTACTACGCCACGTCCTGACCGACGATCAGGCCGCGGCACGGACGGCCAGACCTATCGCGTAGTCAAGCCACCACTGCCCGGCGGGGGGGCCGCCGTTGCACGTACCATCCGATTCGCCGGGAATCTTGATCCACAGAAGGGCGTCGGCACGCGGGTCACCGGTATCGGCCGTCGGGCCCACGCCCAGGGCCCTGCCTGGTGGGTTGCACCAGACGCTGCCAGGCGCCGGGCCCAGGCCGTTACGACTGGTGTCGATGACGAAGTGGGGCATTCCACCGGCAGCTGCGGAGACCGCGTCTCCGTAGGCCCGCTCGTCGGCCGTCTCGTCGAAGTTCGAGACGTTCAGAGCAAACCCGCGCGCCCGGTCGACTCCGGCGGCCCGCAGCCTGGTCGCCATCTCGGCGGCGTCGTGCCAGCCGGCGTTGCCCGCGTCGAGGTAGACGCTCACCCCGATGCCGCCGAGCGCGTCGACCGCATCCGAGAGCAGCCCGTAACGGGTCTGGCGGTCGGCCGCGGACAGACAATCAAGCTGGGACAGGGCATCTGGCTCAAGAATGACAGTCGCCGGACCGCGACCGATACCCGCGGCGAAGCCGGAGATCCACGATCTGTACGCCGCCGGGCTACTGGCCCCGCCGCCCGAGTAACCTCCGCAGTCACGGTTGGGGATCGCGTAGGCGACCAGGACCGGCAGCGCCCCGGCGGCCCGGATCCGCGCCACCCGGCCCGCGACCGCGGACTGGACGCCACCCGCGGTAACAGGACCGACAAACCAGTCCGCATGGGACGTATTCGCGATTCGGCTCAACGCGTCGGCACTCGCGGGAAGACTGCCACGCAGCCGGCCAACCGCCGCAGCCGCGGCGCTGCCGGGGTCGACATAGAAGCGTGCGCCGGCAAACGGGTTACCGGTCTGCGTGCGTGAGAGCACCAAGGGTGCAGACGTGGGTTCCGGGATGGGCGTCGATGTCGGCGCGGACCCGGGCTGCGACACCGACCCCGCCCGAGCCACACTCGACCCTGGCAGGGGGCGTGCCGTGGATCGGGCGGGGTCCGGCCTGTCGCCGAGCGCGCCCATTGCCTGCGCAACCGTCACAGGCCGCGTGGAGGCGACCGTGCCACCGTGACCGGAAAGCACCAGGTCCGCTGCGGCTGGGCGCGACGATGGGACGATGGTGCCTTCGAAGGCAAAACCGGCGAGTACCGAGATGACAACGGCGCTGAGGGCCAACAACCGTCGAAGACGAACGAGTTGCCGGTGCCGCGAGTGGTGGCGCACCGACCCGCGTGCGGCCCTCCGGCGCGGCCCTGTCGACACACAACCTCCGAAACGGGCAAGCACTACAACGCTTTCCTACCCCCACCCCCTACCTACTTACGGACCATAGCAGCGCCCGCATGATGTTCATCGGGCGGACGTCGACGGCAGCCGCGACACGCACCGGCCGACACCACGCCCACTGGTCGATTCCCCATCGCCCCGTCCGGCCGGCGGCGGGGAATGTCCGTGGCGGACTGCCTGCCGCGCGCCTGCGCGGGAAAGAAGTTCCGTATGAAAGTTGTTCTGTTCTGCGGCGGCCAGGGACAACGTCTACTGGACGCGGGCACGGGCCAGGAATCCACCCCGAAACGCGCCTCGGATGCGCCGAAACCGCTGCACCTGGTCGGCGGAAAGCCCATTCTCTGGCATCTCATGAAATGGTACGCGACCTATGGACACACCGACTTCATCCTCTGTGTGGGCTTCCGGGGCGAATGTGTCCGGAACTGGGTCGGGGACCTCTGCGCCGAACACCTCGACGAGCCGACGGCGCTGCCCGGTGTGCCGCGACAGCATCTGCTCGACGGCGAGGCTGCCGGGTGGTCGATCACGATCGTCGACAGCGGCCTGCGCGTGCCAGTCGGACAACGGCTTCGGGCGGTGCGAAGCCTCGTCGGCGCCGAGGATCTGTTCCTCGCCAACTACGCGGACGGCCTGTCCGACGTCCCGCTGCCAGAGCTGATCGACGAAGCTCACCGCTCCGATGCCGTCGCCACCCTGCTCGCGGTGCGGCCACCCGAGACCATCCACACCGTCGACTTCCGGCCGGACTCGACCGCGATCAACAGGATCGCGCCCATGGCGGAACAGGAAATCTGGATCAATGCGGGCTTCTTCGTCCTGCGGCCCACCGTCTTCGACCTGATCCATCCAGGCGAGGATCTGGTGGATGCGCCCTTCAGTCGGCTCGCACGGGCGGGCAGGCTGGGTGGTTATCGCTACCGCGGGTTCTGGCGGGCCATGGACACGGCTAAAGATCGTCTCATCCTGGACGAGCTGTGGAGTTCGGGCGTCCGGCCGTGGGCCATCTGGGAGGCTCCGGCGCGCGACCGATTCGTCCCCTGGCGGCCCCAGGTGTGACCGTGACGCGGGTGCCGGGTGCCGGGTGCCGGGTGCCGGATGGCGGATGGCGGATGCCCGCGACAGTCCTGCCGGTGATGTCATCGGCCGCCCCGGACGGCACCGTCCGGCCGCACTACGGAACGCACTGGTTCATATTCGAACGTATGTGCTAGCATGGGATGCGTTCCGTCGGTTGAGCCGCACCGCTTGTTGCACCCCACCGCGTCAGCCCTGCCACGTCAACCCTGCCACGTCAACCCTGCCACGACAGCCGGCCAAGGAGAACAAACGATGACCACATCAGTCGAGCCGATCCCCACCGACTACCCCGCGATCACCCCGTACCTGCACGTCGACGGCGCGGCCGACGCCATCGATTTCTACACGCGGGTTTTCGGCGCAACCGAGCGGATGCGTATGGCCGCGCCAGACGGAAAGATCGGCCATGCGGAGCTCACGATCGGCAGTTCTATGATCATGCTGTCGGACGAATACCCCGAAATGGACGCGGCGGGCCCGAAGACCGTGGGCGGAACGCCGGTCACCATCCACGTGTACGTGGCGGACGTGGACGCGACCTATGATCGTGCAGTCAAGGCCGGCGCCAAGAGCCTGCGCCCGGTCGAGAACCAGTTCTACGGCGACCGGGCCGGGCAGTTTGAAGACCCGTTCGGGCACCGGTGGAGCGTGGCGACCCACATTGAGGACGTTCCAGCCGAGGAGCTGTCCCGCCGCGCCGCCGAAGCCATGGGCGCCGCGGCCGGCGGCCAAGGCTAGGTGGTCGGTGGATCTTCAATCGCGCTGATCAGACAGGTGGGATCGACCGTCTCTCCGATCATGAGAAGTCGCTGGCGACGGACGGAGTTCAGGACTCGGCGTTGCGGACGAGCTCGTCGGCTTGGGCCGGCCACCAGATGCCGGCCGAGGGGTTGTTCCGACCGCACTCCCCGTCGCTGGCCCCTGGAACCTTGATCCAGAGCAGGGCGTCCGCCCGCGGGCTGCCGGTGGCGGTGGTCGGCGCAGCCCCGAGTCCTCGGCCCGGCGGGTTGCACCAGGGATCCTTGATGGTGGCGGCGGCCGGGCCTCGTCCGTTGCGTGAGGTGTCGACGACGAAATGGGCACCACCGGCCAGCGCCGAGATCACTTCGGCGCGGGCCACCTCGTCCCGGGTCCGGTAGTAGTTCGACACGTTGACCGCGAAGCCGCGGGTCCGTCGCACGCCAGCCCGGCTCAACCGGTCTGCGATGACCGGTGCCGCCGTCCATCCGCAGTGGGCGCCGTCGAGGTAGACGCTGGTAGCGGCCAGTCTGCCGTAGACGTCAACAGCGTCGTTCAGCAACTGGTAACGCTCCTGCTGGTCGGCCATGGACAGACTGTCCATCTGTGCCAGCGAATCCGGCTCCAGGATGACGACGGCCGCACGCGTGCCGATTCCCGCCGCCACCTGCCGCGTGAACGCCCGGTAGGCGGCGGCATCGGGTTCTCCGCCGGCGGAAAACCCGGAACCGATATCGCGGTGCGGGATCGCGTAGACCATGAAGACCGCCGTCGCCCCCACCCGCTCCGCTTGCCCGCTACGCGCCGTTACCTCTGTCTGGACGCCGTTACCCAGCCAGTCCCCAACCGAGAAAGCGATCGGCCTGGCTGCGATCGCCGTGGCGCTCGCAGCGTTGGCGGCGTCCTGACGTGCGGCCACGGCCGGTTGACTGTTCGGATCGACGAGGAATGGCGCGCGGGGCGCGGGGCCGTGCGGACCTCCGCCCGCCACGGCGCCTCGACCGGCCGGGTCGCCGGCGGGGCACTGCGCGCCCACCGCACGAAGCGACGCGGTAGCGGTCCGTGTCGCACCTCCAGCGCCACATCCGGTGACAGCCACCGTGGCGCTGAGAGTCGCCGCCGTCATCAGACTGGCGACTCGGGGTGGACGGTGCCCTGTCCGACGCCGGGCTGCCTCGACCTGCCGGACCATCCTGGCGATCAGTACGGCCACGCTCATCCCACCTGGACCCAGGTGGCGACGGACGGAACGCCCGCACCGTTGGTTACGAACAGCATGTACCAGTCTGACGGTAGAAGGTTGGAGTTGCGGGGTACGCTCAGTGTGACCCTGCTGTCGACCTGCCGAACGACGGGTAACGCCACCGACCGCTGCTCGGTGTCGGTCACGTGGGTGTAAGCACCCGGGCGGATCAGACGGGCCTTCGCCACCGGCTGCGATGACTCCACGGTGATGGTCGAGCCCCGGGGGATCTGCGTCGGTGCTGATGTGATCGTCGGACGCTCACCTCTGTAGAGGTAGCCGGGCGAGTACACCTCGACCCGGGTCTCGAACGCGTTGTCGTCGCTCAATGGATTCGAGCCGAACACGGCCACCCGCCCGTCCGGAAGCAGAAGGTACTCGGAGTGGTAATCACGGCCGACATGCGGGTCTGCCGCCGCGGTGAAGGCGTTCGTGTCCGGGTGGTAGATCTCGGCTGTCCGGGAGTCGTCAGCCCGATAGGCGGTGGAACCACCGGAGACGAGCACCGTGTCGTCGGGCAGAATCACCGCGCCGGGATACCGTTTCGCCTCAGCCATGTCGGGGCCACGCCGGTAGGTAGGATCAGGCGAATCAAGATCTACAATCGCGGTCCGGGCCGTCGCCGTCTGGGTGTCGCCGACCCCGCCACCGGCAATGAACATCACCTTCTGCTCCTGTGCCGGCGCAAGCATGATTGTCCCTGCCGTCTCGTTGAGCTCCGGCTCGGGCAGCCCGTCGACCGGTTGGAAGGCGTTGTTCACCAGGTTCCACAGGCCGGGCTGGCGCTCTGCGACGCCCGCCGGGCCGTAGCCGGCGTTGGCACCGGAGAAGAACAACCGGCCGTCGCCGGCGAGTAGCAGGGACGGATAGGTGGGAAAGACCTTCCGGAGATCCGGATGATCATTCCACGTCCTGACGGCAGGGTTGAACGACTCGGTGTTGCCC
>NZ_CAUVXI010000003.1:35708-85083 GCF_963555845.1 Protofrankia sp. Cas8
GCGACGCCCGCCGGGCCGTAGCCGGCGTTGGCACCGGAGAAGAACAACCGGCCGTCGCCGGCGAGTAGCAGGGACGGATAGGTGGGAAAGACCTTCCGGAGATCCGGATGATCATTCCACGTCCTGACGGCAGGGTTGAACGACTCGGTGTTGCCCTGATCGATGTTGCCGTTGTCGTCGAGGCCGGAGACGGCGACGACCAGGCCGTTGGCAAGGGTTACCAGCGTCGGGTACCACCGGGCGTGGTTCAGATCGCCGGTCTTCTCATACCGCTCGGTCGCCGGATCGAAAATGTAGGAGTCCTTCAGCCCCTCGTACTCGTGCTTCTTTCCGTCCGGAGCGTCCGCCGCCAGGAGTTCATACTTCTTGGTCCCGCCGGCTATCAGCAGATTACCATCGGGGAGAAAGGCGTGCCCCGAACAGAAGACATCCCAGGGTGTGTGGACATCGGCAAATGTGTTCGCGATCGGATCCCACAGTACGGTCCTGAACTTTTTCGCGTCGAAATTTCCCTGGTCGTTACCGGAGCCGGCCATGAGCAGGACCTTCCCGGTGCGCAACATCGCCGCGTGAATCGACCGCGTGGCACTGTCCGCGACAACATCCCAGCGCCCGTAAGCGCGCATGTAGTCCGGCCGGTGGGACTGCCACTGTTCGTACCGGGTGGCAGTCCACGACACGGCAAACGGGCCGTTGCCCACAATGATGGCGAACAGGAATGCACCCAACCGCAGGATCCGCCACCGACGCAGCCGCTTGGCCTGAGCCGACGATGTCAGCACCGCAGCCATCAGGTGAGCTCCTCAAGCAGACCGTCGCGGGACACGCGCCGGCGCCGCGGCCGGAGCTTCATCGTGACATCCTCCATATAACCTCCCGCCGCCGAATACCCCCCCGCCGCCGAATTAGCGGCGTACACCGAATCGTGGGGGGAAACCGGACTGCGGGGAGACACCGAGTTACGGGGAGACACCGAGTTACGGGGAGACACCGAGTTACGGGCCGACAATGAATGGCCCCTGGGCACCGGCCGCACGCCTGGCGGATGTGGCCAGCTCCCCCGTTCGACCGATGCTGCCGGTCTGACCACCTTCTGCGTACTCTCCCCGTCGAGCCGACCGGGATTCCCCGGCGCGGACATGGGCTCGGGACGAGCCAGTCGCCGGGTGGTCTCCTCGCGGTAGACCCCCGGCTGCACCGTGGACCATATGGCCGGCGACTGCGACTGCACCGGCACCGGCACCGGCACCGGCCCGGGGATTTGAGCGGGCGATGGGCCGGCGATTGTGGACACGCACCACATGACAACGGGCGTCAGGCAGATGAGCAGGGAGAGCGCCGCCCAGACCATGTTGGCCGGATACACATGACCGAAGGTCGCCGCGATGGTGATGGAACCAGCGGAGACCACTGCCCAGAAGAGATGTTTCCGAAAAGTCACGAGCCGATCGGGGCTAGCGCTGTTCCCCTTGGGCGTAACCACGAACCCGAGCGGGCGCCGCAACAACGCGCCTACAAAGGCGGTCGAATAAAAGGGGGTACACAGCATCGAGACAAAGATTCCGGAGATACCGGCGGTCCCCTTCTCCTCATGCGGACTGATGTTGAAACGCCGCAGCCAGATGTAAAGGAGAAGTCTGGCCACCGCAACGTCGACGTAGAGGGCCAACCAGGACGAGATGTGCACGGTGACCCCGCTTGACCCCAGCGCCATGTAACTGACGGTGAGCAGCATCCCCATCAGCCAGGTGAGTGCGGCCGTCGGATAGTGCAGCATCAGAATCGAGTAGTGCACGCGGTGGCCCCACGACAGCTGCCGCAGGCGACGCACCGACTCGGTCACCATGACCTCGTTGGCGCCACGGGCCCACCGCAGCTGCTGGCTGAAGAAGTCGGTCCAGGTGGCGGGCCCTTCGCCGACGGCGACGACATCGGGGGTGTACACCGATTTCCACCGCCGGCCGGTTTCCGGGTGGCGCGCACCGTGCACGGCAAGGGATGTGGCCAGATCTTCGGTGATCGAATCCTGGAACCCGCCGATCTGCTCCCACGCGCGGACCCGGTAAGCGTGGTTGGTCCCGACGAACATTCCGCAGTTGAACCGGTTCGCGGCCCGCTGGATTACTGAATGGAACATGTAGTTCTGGGCCTCGGCGCCGCGGGTGAGGAAGGTGCGAAAGTTGCCGTAGACCTGTGGCCCCACCACAAAAGCCACCTCGGGATCCCGGAAGTAGCCGAGCATGCGCGCGGCGAAATTCGGCAGCGGAATGTGGTCGGGGTCGACCGACATGACAACGTCGTAGGACCCGCCATGGGCGGCCAGCCACGAATTGTGGTTACCGTGCTTGGTCCTGGCGCGAAATCGCCCCTTCGGCGCGTTCCACTTCGCCACGCCGTTGCGGGAGAAATGGTGGACTCCGATTTCCGCGCACATCGCCCGGACCGCCGGATCATCCCCTTCGTCGAGCAACCAGATGTCAATCGGCGTGCCATATCGAATCTGTCGGGCCGCGATCAGTGTGTCACGTACGACATCGACTGGTTCCTTTGTCGGCACGATCGTCGTGGTGAAGGCGATCCGCAGGCCTGCCGGCGGCCGGACCGGTACCGGATTGCGCATGATACACGCGGACCAGCAGAGCGTGATCGAATTGAGCAGCCGGATACCCTCGGAAAGGACGATCATCAAGAACATGACGGCGTTGCCGAGCCGGACCGGGGTCGGCAGGTACGCGCCCTTGGGAAAGTGATCCGGCTGGACCAGCCACACGAAGAACAGCGACGATAATCCGACGGTGGCCAGCAGCAGCGGCACAACCATCCACAGTTCCCGCCCCACCATCACCCGGCGATAGGTGACCCGATATTTTCCGTCCGCAGCCGGCAGCGTGAGCGGACCCGCGAGATTCGAAGAGGACGTGTAGTCGTAGGCCAATTCTATTCCAATAGGTCATGCCGCCAACAGGTTCGAAGCGGCGCCACGGCACGCGTCACATGCCGTTCCGCGACGCACGAACCCACCGGGGACGGGGGGAACGCCACCAAGATCGGCCCGTTCTCGACAGGTGGGACCGGTTGTGATCCGACGATTCCCGGGTGGAGCGACCAACCAGCTGCCATCCGACCCCGCCGAGGATGAGCGCGCCACCGGCCGCGAGGCTGAGCCACAGGCCCGGACCCACATGCGCTGCGGCCACAGGATGGTCCGTCTGGAAGGTACCGATCCGTAACCGGAGGAGTTCCGCAGCCACGGAATCCCCCGCATTGATCGTGACAGCGGCGAGGACCGCGATCGCGAGACCGGCTGGCGCCAGCACAAGGGTCAGCGGACGCGCCCACCGCGAATCCCGCGGCACCACGCTGGATACGGCGCAGACAACACCCAGGACCAGCACGACCATGCCGTTGGACGACAACTCCACCCCGGACCGGCTGACGGGGAGGAGCACCGCCCCGCGATCGGACAGCGTCGCGCCCGTCCACGGCAGCAGTGCCCCCGCCGCCGCGGTGACCCCCGCGAGGCCACATCCCGAAATGATCAAATCGGCGGCACGGGACCTGGATGCGGACTCAGCGCCCACGCATGGGCTGTCCGACTCGCGAATCGACAATCCGTCCCCTTCGACACCGTCATGACTACACCCACCCAATGGGTACCTGATCTCGCACAACCACGCCCGAACTTCGCATGATCGTGTATGCAACCGGTAACAGGATGTCCAGCCGTGTCCGTTGCTGGGTGAGAACCGTATCCCGACGTCAGAGCACCAGGTGGCCGTCGCCGACGCCCACCCAGGTCGTCGAGGTGAGCTCGGTGAGGCCCATCGGCCCGCGAGCGTGCAGCTTCTGCGTGGAGATGCCGATCTCGGCACCGAAACCGAACCGTTCACCGTCGGTGAAGCGGGTTGAAGCGTTGACCATGACCGCGGCGCTGTCACAGGTCGCGATGAACCGGCGGGACGCATCCAGCGACCGGGTGACGATCGCCTCGGTGTGCCCGCTGCCCCACTGGCGGATGTGGGCCACGGCGTCGTCCAGGGAGTCCACCACCCGGACGGCCATGTCCAGCGACAGATACTCGGTGGCCCAGTCCTGCTCCGTCGCGGGCAGCACCGCGGGGTCGTGGGAGCGGACCGCGTCGTCGCCGTGGACCGTCACCCCGGCCTGGCGCAGCGCCACGAGCACCCGGGGCAGGAAGACCTCGGCGACGCCGGCGTGCACCAGCAGCGTCTCGGCCGCGTTACACACCGACACCCGCTGGGTCTTCGCGTTGAGAACGATCGCCAACGCCATGTCGAGATCTGCGTCGACGTCGACGTATACATGGCAGTTGCCGACCCCGGTCTCGATCACCGGAACGGTGGACTCCGCCACCACGGCACGGATCAGACCGGCCCCACCCCGCGGGATCAACACGTCCACCAGACCACGCAGGCGCATGAGGTGTTTGACGGACTCGTGGTCGGCACCGGGCACGAGCGCAACCGCGTCGGCGGGCAGCCCGACCCCGGCCGCGGCATCCCGCAGCACCCCGACCAGCGCCGCATTGGTGCGTGCGGCCGAAGCGCTGCCGCGTAGCAACACGGCGTTGCCGCTCTTGAGACACAGCCCGGCCGCGTCCACCGTCACGTTCGGACGCGCCTCGTAGATGATCCCGATCACGCCGAGAGGCACCCTGACCTGGCGCAGCTCCATCCCGTTGGGCAGCAACCGACCACGAACCACCGTGCCGACCGGGTCGTCGAGGGCCGCGACCCTACGCAGACCGTCGGCAATGGCGACAAGGCGGTCCGCGCTGAGGGTCAGCCGGTCAACCATGGCCTCGCCGGTGCCTGCGCCGCGGGCGGTGGCGACATCCCCGGCGTTGGCATGGAGAATCTGTTCGCTGCCGGCAATCAGGGCGTCCGCCATCGCGGACAATGCGCGGTCCTTGTCCGCGCGGGACAACGGCGCGAGGACGGCCGCGGCCGCACGGGCCCGGACCGCGGTCTCGCGGACATCCTCCGCAAGGGTGTTCATGACCAGTTCCTCCCGACCCGGCGGCCGGCACGCGGCACGCGGCTACGAGGTTACCGGCCCTGCGCAGTGCAGCGCGTTCGGCGCGGCGCTGCGGACCCCGGGCTCCAAGGCGGGACGGCAACCATCCACCCGGGACCCGCGTGTGGAACTGTCGGAGGCTCGCCCTACCGTGCATGGCATGCTCGTGCTGCACACATCCGACTGGCATCTTGGCCGGGCCCTGCACCGGTTCGACCTGTCAGCGGCCCAAGCCGCGTTCGTCGACCACCTCGTCGAGGTCGTCCGGGCCGAGCAGGTCGATCTCGTCCTCGTCAGCGGGGACGTGCACGACCGGGCCATCCCGCCGGTCGCGGCCATGCGGCTGTTCGACGAGGCGCTCTCGCGGATACGCGACGCCGGCGCGCAGATTGTGGTGATCAGCGGTAATCATGACGCCCCCGCACGCCTTGGTGACAAGGCGGGGCTACTCGATCCCCGGGTCCGCATCCGCACGGAGGTGGCCGGCATCGCCGACCCCGTAACGGTCGAGGACTCCCACGGCCCGGTCCACGTCTATGCCCTTCCCTACCTTGAACCGGCTGCGGTCGCCACGACCCTGACGGATGCGGTGCCGGCCAGCGCGGTACCGGCCAGCGCGGTACCTGCCAGCGCGATACCTGCCAGGACGACGCCGACCCACGCCGCAACCATGCGACGGGCGATGCGTGCCGTGCACGCCGCACGGGCCCGCTACGGGGGGCGCAGCATCGTCTGCGCCCACGCATGGGTGAACGGCGGCGAAAGCAGCGAAAGTGAGCGCGACATCACTGTCGGCGGGATGGCGGCCGTCCCAGCGGAACTGTTCAGCGGGATCACCTACACCGCCCTCGGCCATCTCCACCGGCCGCAGACACTGCGTGACGGCCTGCGCTACAGCGGCTCGCCGCTGGCCTACTCGTTCTCGGAGGCATCCGACACCAAGTCGTCCCTGCTGGTCGAGCTGGACGCGACCGGCCTGGCCGGGGTCGAGGAGATCCCGGTACCGGTACACCGCAGGCTCACCCGGCTGCGGGGCCAGCTGGCCGAGCTCATGACCTCGCCCGTCCACGACGCACACACGGATGACTTCGTCTCGGTCGTGCTCACCGACCCGATCCGCCCGATGGACGCGATGACGACGCTGCAGCGCCGGTTCCCCTTCGCGCTCACCCTGAGCCATGAGCCGGCCGTCGGCCCGGTCGCCGACGGGCTCGATTACCGGCAACGGATCGCAGGGCGCACCGACCTGGCCATCGCCGAGGCCTTCGTCACACACGTACGGGCTGAACCGAGCGAGCGCGAACGGTCGTTGCTGCGGGCCGCGCTGGACGACGCCCGACTGTCCGAGGATGCCGCCTGATGCGTCCCCACCGGCTGGAACTCACCGCCTTCGGGGCGTTCCCCGATGGTGTCGAACTGGACTTCGACCGGCTGCGGGCAGGCGGTCTGGTGCTGTTGTGCGGCGAGACCGGCGGGGGGAAGACCACCCTGCTCGACGCGCTCGGGTTCGCCCTGTACGGCACCGTCCCGGGCCTGCGCTCCCGCGCGCGGGACCTGCGGTCGCACCATGCCGATACCAGGACCGAACCGTGGGTCCGGCTGGAGTTCAGCCTGTCCGGTCGGCGCTACCGGATCGCCCGCACCGCCTCCTGGGAACGACCCAAACGCGGCGGAGGCGGCAGCGTGCGGGTGAACCCGACCGCGCTGCTCGAACGGTGGGCCGAGCCCGGCTGGGAGGTTGTGGCCCAGCGCAACGATGACGTGGGGCTGGAGATCAGCCGGCTACTGGGCATGACCGCCGAACAGTTCTTCCAGGTGATCATGTTGCCACAGGGCCACTTCGCCGATTTCCTGCAGGCCGACCACGATGCCCGGGAACGGTTGCTCAAGCGATTGTTCGGAGTCGACCGGTTCGAGCACGCCGAGCAGTGGCTCGTCGAGCATGCCAAGATCGCGGATGAGAGGGTGACCAGCGCGCGCGGGGAGCTTGCCCGGGTGGTGGCACGCGCAGCGCAAGCCGCGGAGTCGGCGGAACCCGCCGACCCCGAGTCCGACCCGGAATGGGTCGCCCGCCTAGCCGCCGACGCAGCAGCCGCCGCGACGACCGCAGGCGATCGGGCCGCTGTTGCGGCGCAAACCCGTCGGCGCGCCGAGGACGCCCTTGAGCAGACTCGCCATCTCGCCGAGCGCCAGTCCGAACGGCGCGACCTGGTCGCGCGGCTTGAAACACTTGAAGCGGAGCTCACCGTGGTGACGACGACGGCCGCGGAACTCGACGCGGCGCAGCGCGCCAATCCGGTGCGCCGTGCCGTTGACCACGTGGAGGAACGCGTGGACAACCTCGAGCAAGCGCGTCGTGTCCAGGAGGCTGGACGCAACCGGCTACGACTGCTCGGTGCCCGCCACGACGCCTCTGTCGACGAGCTGGCGCGGCTGGCCCGCCTCGCCCACACCGACGTGGGACGTCTGGAGCAGCTCTCCCACGTCCTGGCCGGGGCGGAAGCCGACGATGCCGGCGCACAGGCTGCCGACGCCGACGCCGGGACTCATGCGGCAGCGGTCGCCAGGCTCACCGAATACCTGCGGACCGACCTACCCCAGCAGCGCCAGGTCCTTGACGCCAGGCTGGACCGGGCCCGTGCCGGCGCGGCGGCGCTGCCCGGGGTGCGGGAACAGGCCCGGGTGGCCACAGAACTGGCCATCACCGTGCTGCAACGCCACGACGCCACGGCCCGTGCCCACGAGGCGGAGCGAGCCGCCCGTGACGCCCACACCCGGGCCGGCGACATCCGCCGGCAGCGGTTCGACGCGATCACCGCGGAGCTGGCCGCCGCGCTCGTCGACGACTCCCCCTGCCCGGTCTGCGGGTCGTTCGTGCATCCCGACCCGGCCGAAGTTCGGGCGGACCATATCAACAAGGACGACGAGCTGGCCGCCGAAGCCGAGGCCGGCCGGCTGGCAGCGACGGCAACCGGCGCGCGCCGCGACGCAGACCGGCTCGATGGACGAATCCGCACGCTGCGCAGTGAACTGACCAACCGCGGGGAACCCGCCCGGGCGACGGCGGACATGATTTCGGCACACACGGACGGCGAATCGTCCCGGGCGGTCGAGTCGTTCGCGACGGTCACCGTGGTCGGAATCATCGACTCGGCGTCGCACGGCGACGGTGGCAGCACCGGCGACGCCAGCGATGTCGCTGGTGGCCATGACAGTCACCGCAGCGCCGCTGACGCCGGCTCGTGGCGCCCGGCGCTGCCGGCTGCTCCCGAGATTCCCGCCGAACGTCCCGCCGAGGAGTTCGAGCGGACCGCGGCAGAGCTCGCCGCGCATGCCGAGGCACTCGCCGCCGCCGCGGACGACGTCCCACTCGCCGAGCGGGCGCTGGCCCTGTTCCGCGAGGAGGAGACCCGGGCAACCGCCGAGTTGGCCGGCCACTCATCGGCCCGGCAACTCGCCGCTACCCACGCTGAGGAATTCCGGACGCGAGCCGCCCGGGCGCGTTCGGGCATCCCACCTGAGCTTCGGGACGCCGACCAGCTGGCAGCCCGTCAGCGTGAGGTCGCACAGTTCGCGGACGCGTACGCCGAATGCCACACGGCTGCCGCCGCGACGGCGTTGGCGCAGGAGGAACACCGTCGGGCGGTGGCCACGGCCGACGGCGACGCCCGCGCTGCGGGCTTCCCGGACGCGGCGACCGCCCGGGCCGCCTGCCGGGACGAGCGCTGGCTCGCCGAGGCCCGGACGCAGTTGGAGGCCCACCGAGACGACCTGGTTGCGGTGCGGTCCCGGTTGGCCAGCCCCCAGCTGGCCGTTGACCTGCACGCGCCGGCACCGGTGGCCGATCATGTGGCCGCCACGCTGGGCGCCCGGGACGCCCATGAGGAGGCCCTTGCCGACGCTGCGCGTGCCGGCGACCGGGCCAGATGCCTGTTCGATCTCGTTGCGGTCTTCGCCGCGGCGTTCGCGGCCGTGGCACCGTTGCGCGATGCCGCCGAGCACGTGCGCGGCCTCGCCGATGTGGCCGTGGGGCGAGGTGAGAACCGCCAGGGCATGCCCCTGTCGAGCTTTGTGCTCGCAGCCCGTCTCGAGGAGGTCGCAACCGCGGCGAGCGGGCGGCTGTCGGCGATGAGCGGCGGCCGGTTCACCCTGGTCCACGACGCCGGTGAACGCCGCGACCGACGCCGCCGAGCCGGGCTCGGGCTGCTCGTCGAGGACGCCTGGACGGGCCGGCGGCGTGACACCGCGACCCTGTCCGGTGGGGAGACCTTTCAGGCCGCGCTGTCCCTGGCGCTGGGGCTCGCCGACGTGGTCACCGCCGAGTCCGGCGGTCAGGCCATGGATGCGCTGTTCATCGACGAGGGCTTCGGCAGCCTCGACCCCGACAGCCTGGAGGAGGTCATGAACGTCCTGGACGACCTGCGCTCCGGCGGCCGGCTCGTCGGCGTCGTCAGCCATGTCGCCGATCTGCGGCAACGCATCCCCACCCAGATCACCGTCGTCAAGGGCACCCGCGGCAGCCAGGTGCGGACCACCCTGCGCTGACACCAGCCGATCCCGGTTGTCACTGCGCGCGCGATGATTTTTCGAGGTTTGTACGATCAATAACACCGTTTCAGGCGAACAAACCTCGAAAAATCAACTAGGCCGATGATGGTGACGCTGGAGGATGACGAGGTCGTCGCGGTGGAGGTGACTATGCGGCGCAGGGCGCAGAGGGAGCTCCGGGTGGCGCAATCGACAGACAATCTGCAGCCCTGCTGCTGTTCTGGAACCGACCCGTTCAGGGCCTCTGCTCCAGGAGGTTCCCCACGCGGCTGAGACCACGGATCCACGCTTCGACGGCCGGATCGATATAGCCCGCGACAAGGAAGATGTCGTCTTGAAGGGTGGCAAGCGGTCGATTGTGAATCGGTTCGTGGTGTGCGATTCGGTTCCGCAGACGAACAAGATCGTTAGTCGGAGCGTAAACGCTGGCCCGACGGGTTGGTCGAAGACCCGGGAAAGCGTGCCTGAGCGCGGGGGTCCAGAGCGTCGCTTCATAACGTCTGGTCAGTAGATACCGCCAGAAACCAAAGGATAACTCGGCGATGATCCGTCCAGGCGCTACGGCCTTGCCTTCCCGCTGAAGTCTGACGCGGGTGGCAGCGATGTCATGACGTCGATGAGCCTCGAGGATCCCGACGGGATCGTCATACCAGTGATCTCTTCTGCCTGTTTGACCATGCCAGACCGTCAACTGATCGTGCAGAGCGTTACGAAGCACGACCTCAAGAAGGCCGAGGCTCTCGTGAAAGGCAGCACTGATCTCCATGTTCCACTCGTAGAGGTGGACCGCACGGGCACCGTCGTGGGAGCAGGCCATCTCGTAGGGACGAAACCGTTCGGGGCTGAGCCTCTGCCGAAGCAGGGGTGTGAGCGAGGGCGCCGGGGTCTGGGGGTTGGACATCGCGTCACCGTACTTCTATAATCAGCGGGGACACCCCGGATGGCCTCTACCGCCTCGAGCGGCAAGCCCCCGGGGTTTTGTATTTCAGACAAATCATCTCAGGTCCGCCCAGTTGTCCGATCCGGAGGTCGTTCTTTCGCGCGAAAGAACACGGCAAATCTCACAGCCTGGGGGCGGGACCCGTGTGGACGCCACAGCCGAGGTTGTGAGATCTGTGCTACCGGTTCGGACGAACAAACCTCGAAAAATCAACTAGGCCGATGATGGTGACGCTGGAGGATGACGAGGTCGTCGCGGTGGACGATCTCACGCTCATAGGATGAGCCGAACTCGGCGGCAAGGTCGGACGTCGAACGACCCAGCATGCCCGGCAGCTCCGCCGCATCGTAGGCGACCAGGCCCCGGGCGACCGGCAGGCCCGCCGGGCTGACCAGGTCCACCGGGTCGCCGGCGGAGAAATCGCCGTCGACCTTCGTGACGCCGGCGGGCAACAGCGACACCCGGCGGTCGACCACTGCGGCCACCGCGCCGTCGTCAAGAAAGAGCCGGCCCTGCGGGATTGTCGCGTGCTCCAGCCACAGCAGGCGGGACGCCCGGCGCGGTCCGGTCGGGTGGAAGACCGTGCCCACCTCGGCGCCGGCAAGGGCGTCGGCTGCGTTCTCCGCCGACGTGATGATGGTCGCGACCCCGCCCGAGGCGGCCATCCGAGCTGCTTCGATCTTCGTTGCCATACCCCCGACCCCGACTCCGGCGCTGCCGGTGCCCCGGGTGCCGACCCCGTCGAGATCCGCATCGGTCCGAACCTCGCGGACCATGGTGGCCGGGCCGCGCCGCGGATTGGCGTCATAGACACCGTCCACATCGGACAGCAGGACCAGGAGATCCGCGGAGACGAGATGCGCGACGATCGCCGCGAGGCGGTCGTTGTCGCCGAGGCGGATCTCCTGCGTGGCAACGGCGTCGTTCTCGTTGACGATGGGCACGACACCGAGGTCCAGCAGCCGGTCCAGGGTGGTCCGGGCGTTGCGGTAGTGGGTGCGGCGGATCACATCGGTAGCGGTGAGCAGCACCTGGCCGACCCGGTGCCCGGCCGTCCCGAACTCGGTGGCATATCGGTGCACCAAAATGCTCTGACCGACGCTCGCCGCCGCCTGCAGGGTCGCGAGATCCCGGGGACGCCGGGCCAGCCCCAGTGGCGCGAGGCCTGCGGCGATTGCACCCGAGGACACCAGTACCAACCGGCCGGCGCGTGCCACCAGCGCCCGCACCAGGGCATCGAGACGATCACCGTCAATACCGCCGCTCGCGGTCGTCAACGACGACGATCCCACCTTCACCACGACCCGGTCAGCCCGGATCACAAAGTCACGAATGGTCACGAGTCGACCCTGTCACGAGTCGACGTCGTCATCCCACCCGCTTCCAGCGTCGCGATCAGCCGCCCGGCGGGCGAACCGCTGGGCCCTGGTCAGTCGGGTGGTGGCGGTGAGCCTGTCGTCACTGCCACGCGGGCCGAGGGTGGCGCCGACCGCAACGGTCTCGCCGTCTCGCGAACCACCGGCAACAGACCCACCGGAAACGGAGTCGGCGACAACGGATCCAGCCGCAACAGATCCAGCGGCGACGGATCCGGCGGCAACAGAATCGGCAACCAGGGCATCGCGACGGGCGGCGCGCCCACCACGTCCGCTCAGGTGCGGTTCCCAGTCAAAAGTGACGTCACCGATGGTAACCGCGACTCCGGGCTCTGCCCCCATCCGGGCAAGCTCGGCCTCCAGCCCGAGACGGGCCAGCCGGTCGGCGAGGAAACCGATCGCCTCATCGTTACCGAAGTCGGTCTGACGCACCCATCGCAGCGGCTTGGCACCGGTCACGACGAATCCGTCCTCGTGCGCGCGGACGGTGAAGTCGGCCTCATCGACCGCACGGGGACGCAGAACGACCCGCGGGGAGGAGTGCGTCGGCATGGCTGCCCGGTGTGCGGCAACCTGTTCGGCCAGGGCGAGTGAGAGCGCGCGGACGCCCTCACGGGTGGCGCTGCTCACCGCGAACACACCCAGCCCGCGAGCGGCGATCTCGGCCGTGACCAGTTCCGCCAGGTCACGGCCGTCCGGAACATCGATCTTGTTCAGGACGACCACCCGCGGCCGGTTCGAGAGGTCCGCGGAGTACGCAGCCAGCTCCGCCTCGATGACGTCGAGATCGCTGACGGGATCACGGCCGGGTTCGAGCGTGGCGCAGTCCAGCACATGCACGATGAGCGAGCAGCGTTCGATATGGCGCAGGAACTCAAGGCCCAGGCCGCGCCCGGAGCTGGCCCCGGGGATCAGACCTGGGACGTCGGCCACCGTGTACGGGGGAAGATCACCGGCCAGCGCCACGCCGAGGTTCGGCACGAGGGTGGTGAAAGGGTAGTCTGCGATCTTGGGCTTGGCCGCGCTGAGCACCGAGACCAGCGAGGACTTACCCGCGCTGGGAAAACCCACCAGCGCCACATCCGCGACGGTCTTGAGTTCCAGGACGGCGTCAAGCTGCTCCCCCGGCTCACCGAGCTCCGCGAACCCCGGGGCCTTGCGCCGGGCGGAGGCCAGCCCCGCGTTGCCGCGACCACCGCGGCCGCCACCGGCGAGGACCAGGTCACTCCCAACGCCGACCAGGTCCGCGATCTGCTCGCCGTCCGGCCGCAGGACGACAGTGCCGTCCGGCACCGACAGCACAAGATCCACACCGTCGGCGCCGTGCCGGTTGGAGCCCTGACCCGGACGACCGCTCGAGGCCCGCTGATGGGGATGGAAGTGGAAGTCGAGCAGGGTCGTCACGCTCGGGTCGACCCGGAGGATGACGTCCCCGCCACGACCGCCGTTGCCGCCGTCCGGGCCGCCGAGCGGTTTGAACTTCTCGCGATGAACCGAGGCGCAGCCATTCCCGCCATCCCCTGCGATGACGTGAAGGATAACCCGGTCGATGAAGGTGGGCACAGCTGCCTTTCTCCATCGTCGTTACGTCACTCGCCGCACGTCACTCGCAGCGCGCCCGCCGTGGAACCTGCGGACGCACGAACGACCTCATCTCACGCCGGCATCGGCCCAGTTGATCGGATTGCCGCCGACCTCAGGCGGCCACCAGCTCCTCCACGGAGATGATGTTGATGACCCGACGACCCCGACGGGTACCAAACTGGACATGCCCGGCGACCAGCGCGAACAGCGTGTCGTCACTGCCCCGGCCCACCTGCGAGCCGGGGTGGAAGTGCGTGCCCCGCTGGCGAACAATGATCTCGCCCGCCTTGACATACTGACCACCGAAACGCTTGACACCGAGCCGCTGAGCGTTGGAGTCACGACCGTTGCGCGAGGAGCTCGCGCCCTTCTTGTGTGCCATGTCGTTCAGGCCTTCCCGGTCTCGATACCGGTCACCCGCAGGCGGGTGAACTTCTGACGGTGGCCCTGCCGCTTGTGATAGCCGGTCTTGCTCTTGAACTTGTGAATCCTGATCTTAGGACCCTTGACGATCTCGACGACCTCCGCGGTCACCTCGACGGACGCGAGCACGTCCCTGTCGTGGGTAACCACGTCGCCGTCGACGAGCAGAAGCGCCGGCAGGTTGACGGCCGCGCCCGGCTCGCCCTTGACGAGCTCGACATCGACGACATCGCCGACGGCGACCTTGTGCTGCTTGCCGCCGCTGGCCACGACCGCGTACACCGGATTCTCCTTGCTGAAGTCGGACGGGCATCTCCCACACGGCGAAAACACAGCCGTGTCCGGCCCTGATTGCATTAGCTTAACAGGCGCGCACGCCGACCTGACACCGCCGGCCCCGGCATCGGTCAGGGTCTGGGGACGCATCCCGCCATGGCACCGATGGACCATGGCGTGTCGCCGACTATCGCGCGACCATCGGATCGTCGCGGACCCGCCGATGCCCGTTCGGCTGAGCATCGGATGAACATCCGATCGGACGGAGCGGACCGGTGGCACTGTGGCGGTAGGAACGTGGACGAACGGGTACAAGCGCCCGGACTGACGGGGCCGGCGCCCGAGCGGGGCTGGCAGGTGCAACGTGTGGCCGACGGCGGCGCGAAGCAAGATTCTCGCATCGCCCTTCGCCTGGACGGGGGTTGGGTCGCGGTGGGTTGGCAGGTCGTGATCTGGGCGGCTGGTGCCGCCACGGTCACCGCTGTCCTGACCGTGGGCTGGCCGTTGATGACCTCGGCTCGGACGGTCGACCCACGGCGACGGTCAGCCACGATCGCCGCATCCACTGTCATCGTCACAACCGTGATCGGGGTCGCCGTAAACAGCCTGGTGGGCCTGCCTGCCGGAGTGCGCGCGGCGTGGGCGCTGAGCACAGCCTGCGCGGCATGCTGGCTTGCGGTACGTGCTCGCGGGCTTTCGACCGACGCCTTCGCCACCGGTGGGCGGGCACCGGCCCCCGATACCAACAGCGATGCGCTCTCAGCTCAGGATGACGTCGTCCAGGCCCTGGTCGTAGCCTCGTACGCCCTGCAGATGGGCGACAACAGCCGCGCCAGCGCTGCGGTTGACGGCGCACTGCGGCGGTCCCGCGCACGGCTGGACGCGCTCCTGCACGAGGGCGACCCACGCTGCGACCTCGTCCGCAGGGAGCCGACGCACTACCGTGCCGTCGGCGACGCGTCACCCGTCCGGCACTGAGCTGACCCCGCCGGCACTGAGCTGACCCCGCCGGCACTGAGCTGGCCCCGCCGGCACTGAGCTGGCCCCGCCGAGCTGCCCGGTCCAGCGCCTCGCCCTGGACCGGGCGCCTACCACCGCAGCTCACCAACAAAAAGATCTAGATGGCCTTCGGCGATGCGATCGTGGTTCCTCTCGCACCGCCGAAGGCCAAAGAGCGCCCGGGTCGCTACAGGGTGTGGGCCGCCTCGCCGGCCTCCTGCGGTGCGGCTGCCGCACGCGACGCACGCCGGCGGCCGGCGGCACGGGCGCCGGCCGCTCGGGGACCGTTGGACGACGGCAGCCCCGAACCGCTCGTCGCCCCATCTGACGTGCCACCGTCGGACGTGCCACCGTCGGACGTGACGCCGTCGGACGTGCCACCGTCGGACGTGACACCGTCGAGCGTGGGCTCCTGCCCGGGTCCGGCGTAAGTCGGGTTCGGATCCGCGCTCACGGCCTGCGGAGCCCCGACGCCGGCGGCCACCGTCTCACCGTTCGGGTCGGCGTCGGCCGCCGCATCTGCCGGCGCATCGTCCGGTGCCAGCGGATCGTCCAGTGCCGGCAGATCCGGCGGACCGGAGGCCCGCCCGGGCGGCGCAGCCTGGCCGTCCAGATGCACGATGACACCACGCCCACCGCAGTGGGCACAGGGCTCGCTGTACGCCTCGAGCAGCCCCTGGCCCACCCGCTTGCGGGTCATCTGCACCAGCCCGAGGCTGGTGACCTCGGCGACCTGATGACGGGTACGGTCCCGACCGAGGCATTCGGTCAGGCGCCGCAACACAAGCTCGCGGTTGCTCTCCAGGACCATGTCGATGAAGTCGATGACGATGATGCCACCGATGTCACGGAGCCGGAGCTGACGGACGATCTCTTCGGCGGCCTCCAGGTTGTTCTTGGTAACGGTCTCCTCGAGATTTCCGCCTTTACCGGTGAACTTGCCGGTATTGACGTCGATGACGGTCATGGCCTCGGTCCGGTCGATCACGAGTGATCCCCCCGACGGCAGCCAGACCTTGCGGTCAAGGGCCTTGGCAAGCTGCTCGTCGACGCGGTACTCGTCGAACACGTCAACCGTGTCGGCATGCCGGCGGACTCGCTCGCGCAGGTCCGGCGCCACCATGTCGACATAGTCCTCGATCATCGTGGCCTCCTCGACTCCCTGGACCACCAGCTCGGCGAAATCCTCGTTGAAGATGTCCCGAATGACCCTGATCACCAGATCGGGTTCGCCGTAGAGCAATGCGGGGGCGGTGGCCTTCCCCGCCTTGCGGCGGATGTCCTCCCACTGGGCCGACAGCCGAGCGACGTCCAGCGCGAGTTCCTGCTCGCTGGCGCCCTCCGCCGCGGTCCTAACGATCACACCGCCGTTCTCAGGAGTGATCTTCTTGAGGATCGTCTTCAGACGGGCGCGCTCGGTGTCGGGAAGCTTCCGGCTGATCCCCGCGTTCTGCCCATCCGGCACGTACACCAGATATCGACCGGGCAGACTCACCTGGCTGGTCAGGCGAGCACCCTTGTGCCCCATCGGGTCCTTGGAAACCTGAACGACGATCGACTGGCCCGACTTCAGCACCTGTTCGATCTTACGGGGCCGCCCGTCGAGCCCGGAGGCGTCGTAGTTGACCTCCCCGGCGTAGAGGACGGCATTGCGGCCCTTGCCGACGTCGACGAACGCCGCCTCCATGCTCGCAAGCACGTTCTGGACCCGGCCGAGATAGACGTTCCCGGCATACGACCAGGAACTCGCCCGGGTCACGAAATGCTCGACAAGCACCCCGTCCTCAAGCACCGCGATCTGCGTACGGTCACCGGCGTTGCGCACGACCATGCGTCGCTCGACGGCCTCGCGACGGGCCAGGAACTCGGCTTCGGTGACGATCGGCGGACGGCGGCGGCCGTTGTCCCTGCCCTCCTTGCGACGTTGGCGCTTCGCCTCCAGTCTGGTCGAACCGCTGACCCCGCGCACCTCGTCGTCCCGAACGCGGTTTTCGCGAACATGTACAACCGTGGCCGGGGGGTCGTCCGGGGCGATGTCGTCCGGGATCGCGGTGCCATCCCGGCGACGCCGCCTACGGCGCCGGCGCGAGCTTCCCACCGGCTGGTCCTCGTCGTACCCGCCCGCCGCTGTGCCCGCCGCTGTGCCCGCCGCTGCGCCGGGCGCAAGCCCGGCGCCTTCGGCATCGGAGTCGTCGAGATCATCGTCGTCGCGGGGGTCGCGGGAGTCTCCGGCCTCGATACGGCCTGACCGACCGGACCCGTCACCGTCGTCGAACTCATCCGAACGCGTGCCCGGCCGATCGACGGTGATCGCGAACTCATCGTCGGCGCCCTCGAGCTCCTCGTCGACCCGGGCACGGCCCCTACCTCGGCGGCCTCTGCGGCGGCGTCGCGTCGAATTGTCGCCATCACCGTCACCGTCGCCGTCGTCAGCCGCGGCCGGGTCGGGGAGCTCCTCCTCGTCCACGTCGGCGTAGGCCGTGGGGCGGTCGGGCTCGGGCTCGGGCTCGTGGGCCAGGTCGAGAGCGCGCCCGGATTTTGATCGCGGGTTTCCCCCGTTCGTCGCGGTCTGGCCAGGTCCGGCACCGGCCGGCCTGCCGACGCTGTTCGCGGCGTCCGTGTCGGGCACGTCGGCCAGGTCGACGTCGAACGGCGAGGTAGCACGCCGGCGACGACGGGGTACCAGGTCAAGAGCCGCGGTGTCGGGCGCCTGGAAGGTCACCATGGTGACCGCCCGCCCACGGCGCGGACGCACCTGCGAGCCCGCCGGCGGAGGTCCATCCCCGATCACGGGCATGGCACCGGCCACGGGCGGGATACCGGTAAGATCAGATAGCGGCAGCTCCGGTGGCGACGGATCGGCGTCAACCGCCGACCTCATGGTCGACTCTGACGGCTCGCCGCCACCAGGGGAAAGCGTGCCGGGAAGGGGTTCGCTCGCCAGCGAAGCCTCAAGCGAGGCCTCGGTCAGGACGTCCGGCGGAGGTCCTGCGGACCGTCCGGCGGCGCGCCGCCGTCGCGGGGCGGAACGAGTGGTCGGTGTCTCATCGGAGTCTGTCGGGATGTCATCGGGCACGGGTTATGAAGCCTCTCGGGGTCCCCGGGCGCGCTGCTTGCGCAGTCGCGGCCGCTCAGGAACCGCTGTCTCGGTCCGACGGGGTACCGCCGGCGAATCCTGCGACGCCCTGCATCACGCATCGAGTCGACCGACCAGCCGGCCTGCATCGTCGCGGTCCGGCATGAGCGGATCCGCCACGGTGCCGTCCTCCAGCAGCCGACCTTGACCGAGCCGAATCGACTCGGGTGGCACTGGCGGCCGAAAAACAGCGACCACGCAAAGGGCGGTCAGCACGTCGTCGGGTCGCACGGCGGGCGTCGTGTGCCGCACAACCACGTCCAGTATCGCACAGGTGTCGTTCTCCGCACGACAAACCATCGAGACCACTGCCTGACGAACATCGAACCGCCGATGTCCGTCCTTGGTCACCCGCTCCACCTCGACCCGGTCACGGGCGAGGAGCGCGGCCACGGCGGCGGTCAGGTCGCCGAGTCCGACCCCTGGCATCCGCAACCGCCACCGCGACGCGTCCACCAGCTCCGCAAGAGGTGTGGCGGTGACGGGCGCACATGCCAGGACGTCCAGACCGGGTGGTAACGCGGCGTCCAGAGCCAGTCGCAACGCCTGGGGATCACAGTGTTCGGCCAGTGCGAGCTCCACGTACTCGGCCTCGCTGGCGGCGCCCGTCGGTGCGGCACCGAGCCAGGAGATACGCGGATGCGGGCTGAAGCCGGCCGAGTAGGCCATCGGGATGCCCGCGCGTCGCAGTGCCCGCTCAAAGGTCCTCGCGATGTCGCGGTGAGACAGAAATCGCAGCCGGCCGCGTTTGGCGAAGCGCACCCGCACCCGCGCAACCACGGGCGGTGGTGGCGGACCCTCAGGACGCCGGGGCACGGGCGGGTCCGGTCGGCGTCAGTGGGAGCAGGGTCCGCCCGGTCGGGCCGATCTGGTTTTCGGTCCCCATGGTCGGGCAGACCCCGCAGTCGTAGCAGGGGGTCCAGCGGCAGTCGTCCAGCTCGGTCTCGCGCAGCGCCTCCTGCCAGTCCGACCACAGCCAGTCACGATCGAGGCCGGCATCGAGGTGATCCCAGGGCAGCACTTCGCGTTCGTCGCGCTCGCGGGTGGTGTACCAGTCCAGGGACACGCCGAGTGGTTCCAGCACACGTGCGCAGGCCAGCGCCCACCGCTCGAAGGAGAAGTGCTCGCTCCAACCGTCGAACCGGCCACCGTCACGCCACACCTGTTCGATCACCGCGCCGACTCTGCGGTCACCACGGGCGAGAAGGCCCTCGATGATGCCGGGACGCCCGTCATGGTAACGGAAGCCAATCGCCCGCCCGACCTCCCGATCACCGCGGATGGCGTTGCGCAGCAGCTGCAGCCGATGGTCGGTGACCTCGTGCGAGGCCTGCGCGACCCACTGGAACGGGGTGTGCGGCTTGGGGACGAAACCGCCGATCGAGACCGTGCAGCGGATGTCACGGTGCCCGCTGGCGAGGCGCCCCGCCTTGATCACCTTGCGGGCGAGATCCGCGATCGCGAGCACGTCGTCGTCGGTCTCGGTCGGCAGCCCGCACATGAAGTAGAGCTTGACCTGCCGCCAGCCCTGGGCGTAGGCCGTACTGACCGTGCGGACCAGATCATCCTCGCTGACCATCTTGTTGATGACCTTGCGCAGACGTTCGGAGCCGCCCTCGGGCGCGAAGGTCAGTCCGCTGCGCCGGCCGTTGCGGGAGAACTCGTTGGCAAGTGTGACGTTGAACGCGTCCACCCGGGTCGAGGGCAGGCTGAGCGAGGTATGAGTGCCCTCGTAGCGGTCGGCCAGCCCCTTGGCGATCTCGCCTATCTCGCTGTGGTCCGCGCTGGACAACGACAACAGACCGACCTCGGCGAACCCCGACGCATCCAGGCCCCGGGCCACCATGTCGCCGATCGTACTGATGGTCCGTTCCCGGACCGGACGGGTGATCATGCCGGCCTGACAGAACCGGCAGCCGCGGGTGCACCCACGGAAGATCTCCACGCTCATCCGTTCGTGCACGGTCTCCGCAAGCGGTACCAGCGGTGCCTTCGGGTAGGGCCAGGCGTCCAGGTCGCTGACGGTGTGCTTGGCCGGGCGCGCCGGCACCCCGGGACGGTTCGCGGTGACCGCTCGGATGCGACCGTCGGGCCGGTAGTCCACATCGTAGAAGGACGGCACATAGGCAAGGCCACGGCGGGCCAGCCGCATGAGCAACTCGTCGCGTCCACCGGGGGAACCCGCGGTCCTGAAGGCACGAACCACGTCCGTGATCGCCAGGACCGCCTGCTCGCCGTCGCCGAGCACGACCGCGTCGACGAAGAGCGCGACCGGTTCGGGATTGAACGCGGCATGTCCACCGGCAATCACGATGGGATGTTCGTCACCCCGGTCCGCGCCGTGCAGGGGGATGCCCGCAAGGTCGAGCGCGGTCAGCAGATTGGTGTACCCCAGCTCGGTGGAGAAGCTGACGCCGAGCAGGTCGAAGTCGGCCACCGAACGGTGGCCGTCCACGGTGAACTGGGGGACGCCGTGCTCACGCAGCAGCTCTTCCAGGTCTGACCAGACCGAGTAGGTGCGCTCGGCCAGGACATCCGGCTGCTCGTTGAGGATCTCGTAAAGGATCTGGATGCCCTGGTTGGGCAGGCCGATCTCGTAGGCGTCCGGGTACATCAGGCACCAGCGGACGACCGCGTCCGCCCAAGGCTTGACCTGGGAGTTTCCTTCGCCGCCGAGATAGCGCACGGGCTTGCGGACCCGCGGAAGCAACGGTTCCAGACGGGGGAACAGCGACTGTCCGGACATGCCCGCGAGCCTACGGCACATTCGCCGCCCCCCGCGGCGGCATCACAGAGCGTAAGGATCGGAACGGGCCCGCAACCGGACATTCTGCAGCAGTCCGACCGCCAACAGGTTCGCGAACATCGACGATCCGCCATAGGAGAGAAACGGTAGCGGCAACCCCGTTACCGGCATGATCCCCAGCGTCATCCCGATATTGACGAACATCTGGAAGGCGAACCAACACACCACACCCGTTGCGATCATCGCTCCAAAGGAGTCACCCGAGTCGAAGGCCGTCGCCAGTGCCCGCCACAGCACCAGCCCCAGTAGCAGCAGGACGCCGCCGGCGCCGAGAAAGCCCAGTTCCTCCCCGGCCACCGTAAACACGAAGTCGGTCTGCTGCTCGGGCACGAACTGACCCTGGGTCTGCGTGCCATGGAACAACCCACGGCCGGTGACGCCGCCGTTGGCGATCGCCGTCATGGCCTGGTCGACGTTGTATCCGGTGGACGAGGCGTTCTGGTTACTTTGGACGAATTGGGTCAGGCGGGCCTCCTGATAGGGCTTGAGCAGGTGGAACTGCAGGATCGCCCCGCCGAACAGAATGCCGAAAAGGATGAGGCCGATCACCCATCGGCTCGGTGCGCCGCTGACCGCGAGCATGCCGAGGATGACGAACACGAAGACCATGAACGTACCGAAGTCCGGCTGCATCATGATCAACAGCATCGGCACACCAGCCAGCCCCAGGACTCCCACCACGTCCCAGTGGCCGGGATTGAGGCGGATCCCGGTGTCGCGGTCGTCGTGTTTCTCCCCGAGAATCATCGCCACTCCGACGATGAGGGCGACCTTGGCGAACTCCGAGGGCTGCAGTTGAAATCCGGCCGGCAGCACGATCCAGGAATGCGCACCGTTGATCGTGCTCCCCACCAGCAGGACCGCGACCAGACCAACCAGTGATGCCAGGTAGACAAATGGTGCATATGCCCGCAGAATACGGTAGTCCACCACGGTCGCGACACCCGCGAGAACGAGCCCGATGGCCAGGTTGAGCAGATGACGCTTGAGGAACAGCTGCGGGTCTGCGCCACTGTCGGCCTCGCGATTCCGGGTGGCGGACCAGACCAGCAGCCCGCCGAGAATCGACAGCGCGATCACGGCGATCTGCAACGGCCAGTCCAGCCGGCGCAGGGGCGAATGCCGCCCGGACGCCCGGTCGCGCAGTTGCCCGATCCGACCACGCGGCGGGACCGGGGACGATCGCAAGGCCGTCGGACTCGTCATGAGCGCTCCATCTTTGATCAATTACAACAGCGGGGACCGACCGGTCACGGCGGTCCCCGCCCGACGCGTGCGGGAGCGCGACCGGCGTCCACAGCGGCGGGTTCGCCCCGCGCTGTGGCCGGCGGTGGACCACGCTCGGCGAGCGCGGGAACGCCCACCCCACCGGTCTGCGCGAGCCCCGCAGCCGCGGCGCCACCGGTAGCCGAACCACCACCCGAAGGCGTGGTGGACGGGACAGCGGACTGATCGGGCGGGGCGCCGGCCGGCGTGAACGTCCCGTCCTGCTCCACCTTCGGCAGGTCCGCCGGGGGCACGCCGCCGGACAGGGCCGCGTCGCGCCCGACGCCATAGATGCTCTGGTAGATGGCCTTCACGGCCGGCGCCGCATACTCAGCACCGGTGCCGGAATCCGGGATGGTCACGACCACGACGAACTGCGGGTCGTTCGCGGGCGCGAACGACGCGAACCAGGACGTGTCCTTGGATCCTTCGACTTCGGCGGTACCGGTCTTACCCGCGATCGGGATGGTGTCATTGGGCCAGTCCGCGAACACACCGGCGGCCGTTCCACCGGCCTCGCTGGTCACGCCGTGCAGGGCGGCCCGGATATAGGCGAGTGTCTCGGGTGCGACCGGAAGCCGCCCGACAACCTTGGGCGTGATGGGCATCACGTCCGTGCCGTCCGGCGAGATCACCGCCTTGGCGAGCGTCGGCTGGTACACCGTCCCGCCGTTGGCGATGGCGGAATAGGCAACCGCGAGCTGCAACGGGCTGACCGAGAGGTACTGGCCCTGACCGATCGCGAACTGGGTCGCTGCACCCCCGTTGTACAGGTAACCGTCAATGCATGCCTCGGCCGCGTACTGGCGGAACCGCTCGGCCTTGGTCGGATCGGCGACCTCCGGGTAGCCGTTCTGTGCCCGGCGACAGTAGGAATCCTTCAGCTGCGTCCAGATCGCCTTCGCACCGTCACGCCCGACGACCGACCCGGCGGCCTCTCCCGGCAGATCAACGCCTGTCCTACTGCCGAAACCCATGGCCCGGGCCATCTTCACGAAGTACTCGTTGGCCGCAGGATAGGGGCCACGGCCGTTGCGAAGTCCGCCGTCGGCGAGCCAGGCGTCATAGGCGAACTTGTCGAAGATGACGTCGCAGGAGATCACCAACGCCTGGTGCAGGGTGATCGGCCCGGCCGATGATCCCTCGAAGTTGTGAAACGTCTGGGAGCCGATCTGCAGCGACGGCCCGCAGTCGTAGTTGCCGCTCGTCGACGCGCCGAGGTTGGTCAACACGGTGGTGGTGGACACGCCCTTGAAGGTCGAACCGGGCGCACTCGAACCCTGGTATGCCCGCGACAGCAACGGAATGCCATTGGCTGGATCTGACAGCGCCTGGTAGTCGGATTCGGAGATACCGCCCACAAAAACCGACGGGTCGTATGAGGGCAGGCTGGCCATCGCGATGACACGCCCGGTTTTCGCGTCCAGGACGACCCCGGACGCGGTACGCGCGCGCCCGCCGAGGGAGTCCACGGTTTTCTTCAGAGTCTGCTCGACTGCCTGCTGGACACCGGCATCGATCGAGAGGACCAGGGTGTCGCCACTGCGCGGCGCGCTGGACGAGGCCGTGCCCGCGACCCTTCCGAACCTGTCGACCTCAAGGCGCTGCACCCCGTCAGCGCCGCGCAGGGCGCTGTCGTAGGTGTATTCCAGTCCGGCGACACCGACCAGACTGTTGTTGTGGAAACCGTGCCGGCCACCGTCGGAGTCGAGCTGCTCCTGCGTGACCGGGCTGAGATATCCCAGTTCGTGCGCGGCCACCGCCCCGTAGGGGTACTCGCGCACAGCCTGCAGCTCAGCAGATACACCAAGAAACCGGTCGGGATGTTCGATGACGGCCAGCGCCTGGCTCGGGGTGACGTCCTTGGCGACCGGCACCGGCTGGTAGGGCGAACCGTTCCAGCACGGTGGCTTCACGGTGGCAGAGCAGTACTGGATGCGCTTGGTGACATCGGCGACGGACATACCGATCACGTTTGACAAGCGCTCCAGCACTGCCCGCCCGGAGTCCTTCTGCCGGTCGGTCACCGACCGATTCACCGAGATGACCAACGACGTGCGGTTGCGGACGAGGGCACGCCCCCGGTCGTCCACGATCAGGCCGCGGGGTGCGGGTGTAACCACGTCGCGCACCCGGTTGGTCTCCGCGACCTGACGGTAGTGCTCCCCGTTGAGGACCTGCAGAGCCCACAGGCGAGCACCAAGAGTCACGAGCAACGACACGACCAGAACCCGCAGCACAACCAGCCTGATCCCGACGCGGTCGTCCAGCGACCCGTCACCGGACCGCTGCCGCCTCATGGTCGCCGCCGTCTCATGATCGCCGCCATCTCATGGTCCAACCTGTCTCATCGTGGCCGCCTCATGGTCCCACCCATCCCATCGTGGCCGTCCCATCGTGGCCGCCGGGTCACGGTTGGTCGCGGTGCAGACGCCGCATCCCAGCCATCACCAGCGGGAACAGGAACGGGGTCAGGACCAGCGAGTAGAGCGCGGCACCGACCGAGCGCAGGAGCACCTGCGTTCCGGCCAGGCTGGCATTGCCGAGAATGCCGGCCACCGCCGCATGGCCGGCCGTGCCCAGCGCTGAGGCGGCCGCCGCCGCGGCCATGGGGACGTGGGCCGTCCGCCCGATCTCGCCGTGGGCCAGTCCCACGCCGTAGCCGACCAGGCAGAAGACCATCGCGGTCTGGCCGAGAACGTGCGTCGAAAGCAGGTCCGCGATCAGTCCGACCGCGAACCCGACGACCACGCCGAACAGCGGTCCCCGCGCAAGCGCCACAAAGGTCAACACGATCAGGACAACGTCGGGGCTCCCCAACGGGAGATCGAGTGCGGCTATGACCGACAGTTGCACAACGATCAGAACGACCATCGCGATCACGGTGACCACGACGGCCATACCCCGAATTTCGTCGTCGCGTGTTCCCATGTCCCACACGACGAACCTCAGCCGACCGCAGCGGTCGCCGCGGGGGCGAGAGCCGGTGTCACCGGAACCTTGGCGGGTGGCGCGGCGGGCGATGCGGGCGATGCGGGCGATGCGGGCGATGCGGGCGTGGGCACAGGCCGCGGGGGTAGTACCCGGTCGCCCGCGTCGGCCGGGAGTTTTCCCACGACTATCCCGACCAGGTCGAGTGACCCAGTGGCGGCGAAGGGGGTCACCTCGGCCGACCGTGAAAGCCCTTCGCTCATGTCGAGGACTTTCGTGACCACGCCGATTGGTACCCCACCGACATAATCCGCACTGCCGAAGGAGACCACCCGGTCGCCAACCTTCACCTGGCGCGTCGCGTCGTAGAGGGTGAATGCCAAGGCGTCCGGGCTACCTGTGCCAGCGACTGCGCCGAGCAACCGGGCACCCTCCAAGCGGGCGCCGATGTGACTCGCGGGATCGCAGGCGAGGCGGATCACCGCGGTGTGGGCGGTCGAGGACAGCACGGTCCCGACGAGTCCGTCGCTGTCGAGCACCAGTCTGTCCGGCATGACTCCGTCCGCACTGCCGGCGTTGACGGTGACCGACCATTCGGTCCCGGTGATGTCGCCAATCGCGATCACCCTTGCCGCTATGATCGAATACTGCCCCCTGTCCGCGAGCAACCGCAGGTTGGCCAGCCCGGCGGCCTGCCGCCGTACCTCGGCGTCATCGGCAAGCTGGCGCTTGAGGTCGGCGTTCTCCGCGGCTAGTGCGTCGGCACGCCGTTGGTAACGATTGGGGTGCGCCAGGGAGGACACCGTCCGCCCGATCGGGCGGGTAACGGCGGTCAGAGCGCCCTCGACCGTTGCGAATCCGCCTCGCAGCGCGCCCCGCAATCCTGACGAGCTGTCGCTCGAGCGGTAGTCGACTGTGATCAGAATGAACGCCACGACCAGCAGTCCGATGACGACCACCCGGGAGCGCCGGTTCTCACGTCCCACCGCCGGCCTCCATACCTGGCAATTCCATCCACGGCCCTGCCGTCCGTGCCAACGCCGTCGACGACGATGCCACTTCGGGCATCGCGGTGCCCGGCGACGCCAAACTGGAACCGCGTCAGTACATCGGACGAGCGAACCGCCGGTCAGTGTTCCTGCCGATCGACATCCCACTCGGTACGATCTGAACAGATCGGATGACGTCAGGTCGGGTCAACGGCGAGGCTCGGATATGAGCACCTGCTGCAGCGCCTCGAACTCCTCGACGCACTTGCCGGAACCCATGGCGACCGAGTGCAGTGGATTGTCCGCGATATGGATCGGCATCCCGGTCTCGTGGCGCAGACGCTCGTCCAGACCGCGCAGCAGCGCTCCCCCACCAGTCAGGACGATGCCGCGGTCCATGATGTCGCCGGACAACTCCGGCGGGCACTTGTCGAGGGTGACCTTGACGGCATCGATCACCGCGTTCACCGGTTCCTCGATGGCCTTACGAATCTCCTCGGCAGTGACGACGATGGTCTTGGGTAGGCCGGAGACCAGGTCCCGGCCGCGGATTTCCGCGCTGGGCTCGTCCGACATCTTGTGGGCGGACCCGATCGCCATCTTGATCTCTTCCGCCGTCCGCTCGCCGAGCATGAGCGAGTACTCCTTCTTGACATAGGAGATGATCGCTGTGTCAAGCTCGTCCCCCGCGGTTCGGATGGACTGGCTCGTCACGATCCCGCCAAGGGAGATGACCGCCACCTCCGTTGTCCCACCACCGATGTCGACGACCATGTTCCCGGTGGGTTCGTGGACGGGCAGCCCGGCACCGATCGCCGCCGCCATCGGCTCCTCGATGATGTAGACTTTTCGGGCACCAGCCTGATATCCGGCGTCCTTCACGGCCCGCTGCTCGACCCCGGTGATTCCGGAGGGGACGCACACGACCAACCGCGGTTTGGCGAAGTGGCGCCGCCGGTGGACCTTCTGGATGAAGTACCGCAACATACGCTCGGTCGTGTCGAAGTCGGCGATGACGCCGTCCTTGAGGGGACGGATCGCCACCACGTTGCCCGGCGTGCGGCCGATCATCCGCTTCGCCTCGGTACCGACCGCGAGGATCCCCGTGGTGGTGGTGTTGATCGCTACCACGCTGGGCTCGTTCAGCACGATCCCGCGACCACGCACGTAGACAAGGGTGTTGGCGGTGCCAAGGTCGACGGCCATGTCACGGCCTAGGAACGACAACGAACTGGACATCGTCGGATGCCGGCCTTCCCGGGTGTGCGGTCTGGGTGCGCACGCTGGGCGTGCTGGAGTTGTAAGGCAGGCGGTGTCCGTGACGTGGGCGTATCCACTGCTTCCCCGATGAGCCCCATCCAGTGGTCCGGCAATCCAGTAGAGACGCTCCCGCAGACACCAAAAGCCTAAACCGGGCTAACCGAGCCTGCCGTCCCGGTGAGGGATCCATGACGTGTGACGGTCCACTCGCCATGTCGGGTCAACCTGCCTGCCAGCCCCAACCCGTACGACCAGTTCTAACACCCGGAGTCACGAGAATGCTACCCGAGGAGACCGAGGGGCGCGCCCGGAGCGTCGGTGTTCGATAATCCGGGCAAAAATCCGGGCGAACGGTCCGGGCAAACGGTCCGACATCACCGACCACATGATCCTCAATGCCGAACCGATCACGATCTCGCCCCGGGATCTCGCCGTGGAGTTAGATCAACCCCGGGAAAAACAAGTCGATCTCGCGCTTGGCCGACTCCGGCGAGTCGGATCCGTGGACGAGGTTCTGCCCGATCTCCAGTGCGTGGTCACCACGCAGGGATCCTGGCGCCGCCTTGACCGGATCGGTGGCGCCGATGAGGCCACGCACCGCCTCGATCGCCCGCGGCCCCTGGGCGACCAATGCGACCAACGGGCCGGAAACGATGAAGTCGACCAGCTCGCCAAAGAACGGCTTAGCTGCGTGCTCGGCGTAGTGGGTCTCGGCCACCGACCGCTCCAGCGTGCGCAGTTCAAGTGCGACCAAGGTCAGACCCTTGCGTTCCAGCCGACCGACGACCTCACCGACGAGGCCACGGCTCACGCCGTCGGGCTTGACCAGCACGAGTGTGCGTTCGCCTGACACGGAACTCCTTCTTGTCACTCAGATGGACAGACGTGATATTAGGCCCATACGGCCACCAGCGGCGCGAAAGACTCATCGCGCCGCCTTTGGCCCAGACATGACCCGTACGACCGCCGGCAGCGCGCGAACGACATGATCGCGCCGCCTTTGGCCCACTAGCAACCTACCGGTCAGCGACGCAGGAGACGGCGGGCCTCCCCCACCGTCACAAGGGAACCGGTCACCAGCACCCCGGCACCGGCCAGGTGGGAATCCTCCTCTGCCAGGCGAACCCCCGCGTCGAGAGCGTCATCCAGACGCGAGGCAACCTCCACCCGGTCAGAGCCGAACACATCCACAGCGATCGCAGCGAGATCATCCACCGGCATGGCCCGTGGCGAACGGCTCTGGGTGACGACCACGGCATTCAGCACGGGCTCCAGCGCAGCCAGAATGCCGGCCGCGTCCTTGTCCGCGAGCATCCCCACGACACCGACGAGGTGATCGAAGCTGAACGATTCCTCGACCGCCGCGACCAGCGCGTGTGCGCCCGCGACGTTGTGTGCGCCGTCCAACAGGACCGTCGGCGAGCGGCGGACGATCTCCAGTCGCCCTGGCGAATCGGCCTGCGCGAACCCGGCGCGGACGGCGGCGAGGTCGAGAATCTCCCGACCGCCACCGAGAAATCCCTCGACCGCCGCAAGCGCACACGCGGCGTTGTGAGCCTGATGCGCGCCGTGCAGGTGCAGCAACAGATCCTCATAGACACCACCAAGCCCACGGATAGTAACCCTCTGACCGCCAACAGCAAGATCGCGAGCGAGAACCCCGAACTCCAGCCCCTCGCGCGCCACCGTCGCTCCGACTTCGCCGGCCCGGCGCAGCAGCACCTCCGCCGCCTCCAACGGCTGCTGGCCGAGCACGACGAGCGCGTCGGCGTGAATGATGCCGGCCTTCTCCGCCGCCACCGCGTCGAGGGTGGCACCAAGTTCCTGATGATCAAGAGAGATCGGGGTCACCACCGTCACGGCCGCATTCAGCACGTTGGTCGCGTCCCAGGTCCCGCCCATGCCGACCTCGATGACACCGACATCGACCGGCGCGTCGGCGAAAGCGGCGAAAGCCATCGCGGTCAGCAGCTCGAAGAAGGTGACACGTTCGGGATGCTTGCTGTCGACAAGCTCAACGTAGGGGATGACGTCGTCGTACGCCTGGGTGAAGGTGGCAGCCGGAGCGGGTCGACCAGCCAGACAGATACGTTCAGTGACGCTCTCCAGGTGCGGGGACGTGTAACGGCCGGGTCTGATTCCGAAGGCGCACAGCAACGAATCCACCATGCGGGCGGTGGAGGTCTTGCCGTTGGTCCCCGTCAGATGGATCGAGGGGTAGGCCCGCTGGGGTTGGCCCAGCAGGTCGACCAGGTCCCGCATGCGTTCCAGATCGGGCAGCATCCGATGCGGGAAGCGTTCGGCCAGCGCCCTGCTCACCCGGATGAGAGCGGCCGTGTCGGCGTCCACGACAGTGTCCGGCTGACTTGTCATGTCAGGCCGACTTCTCCTGGCGGGGACCCCGCTTGGATGCGGCGACGTCGCGCGGCACGAGCGTCGGGTTGACATGCTCCAGAACGACCTCGCGGGTCACCACTGCCCGGGCGACGTCCTTGCGGCTGGGAATATCGTACATGACCGACAGCAGGACCTCCTCCATGATTGCTCGGAGCCCACGCGCACCAGTCCCTCGCAGTATTGCCTGGTCCGCGATCGCGTCCAACGCGTCACCCGTAAAGTCAAGATCGACATTATCCAGCTCGAACAACTTCTTGTACTGACGCACCAGAGCGTTCTTCGGTTCGGTGAGGATGCGGATGAGCGCTTCCCGGTCAAGACTCGACACGCTGGTGATCACTGGCAGTCGACCTATGAACTCGGGAATCATTCCATATTTGAGCAGATCCTCCGGCATGACGTCGGTGAAGATGTTGGCCACATCCGGATCGTCCTTGCCATGCAGGACCGCGCGGAACCCCAGCGATTTCTTCCCGATCCGCGAATCGATGATCCGATCGAGCCCGGCAAAGGCCCCACCGACGATGAACAGGACGTTCGTCGTGTCGATCTGGATGAATTCCTGGTGCGGATGCTTGCGACCACCCTGCGGGGGAACACTGGCGGTCGTTCCCTCCAGTATCTTCAGCAGCGCCTGCTGGACGCCCTCGCCGGAGACGTCCCGGGTGATACTCGGGTTCTCCGACTTGCGCGCGATCTTGTCGACCTCGTCAATGTAGATGATGCCGGTCTCGGCCTTTTTGACGTCGTAGTCGGCGGCCTGAATGAGTTTGAGCAGGATGTTCTCCACGTCCTCACCGACATATCCGGCCTCGGTGAGCGCGGTGGCATCGGCGATCGCGAACGGAACGTTGAGCATCCGCGCCAGGGTCTGCGCAAGCAGCGTCTTACCACATCCGGTGGGCCCCAGCAGGAGGATGTTGCTCTTCGCCAGTTCAACATCACCCTTGCTGTCACCACCGCCCACCTGAACGCGTTTGTAATGGTTGTAGACAGCAACCGACAGGGTCTTCTTGGCCTGCTCCTGACCGACCACGTAGCCGTCCAGGAACTCATAGATCTCGCGCGGCTTCGGCAGCTCGTCCCACTTGAGATCAGAGGACTCCGACAGCTCCTCTTCGATGATCTCGTTGCAAAGATCAATACACTCGTCGCAGATGTAGACGCCGGGCCCGGCGATGAGCTTCTTCACCTGCTTCTGGGACTTGCCACAGAACGAGCACTTGAGCAGGTCACCGCCGTCACCTATGCGTGCCACCGAGGACTCAGTCCCTTCGTCCAGACGATGGTGTCGCCTGCAGGTCAGGGGCGGCCAGGCCGCCCGGTCGTCGCCTGTCTGTTACCATCCTGCCCTCTGCCGCCAGCGGCTGCGTCATGACGCCAGCGGCTTCGGGCTGCATATCCACATCTGCGGCATATCCACATCTGCTGCTGCCCAAAACTGCCGACGGCTCTGTCGTTGCGCCGGCCGCGATGGGCAAGGGCCTGTCTCCCCGTGGGGACCGTACCCCCTGAAGCCGCCCGGTGAGAGCCCTATCGCGCGGCTCGTGTGGGTCAGCCTACGGTCACCTGCCACGTCCTTGCGCGTCCACGCCGTCCGGATAGAACCTTTGAACAACGTGGACGCGCCACCCGTCCCGGCAACCGCGGTGGAGGCCGGATCCCCGCCGCCTCCGGGCGCGCGAAAAACCATGATCACGCACCCTTCGGCTGGGCCAACCACTACAAGCCTCCGGGCGCGCGAAAAACCATGATCGCGCACCCTTCGGCTGGGCCAATCACTACAAGCCCTAGCGACCCGCTGGCGGCGCGGTCGTCAACTGCGACGACTTCCGGGTCAGGATGACCTCGTCGATCAAGCCGTACTCCTGCGCCTCGGCCGCGCTGAAAATCTTGTCACGCTCGATGTCGCGGCGGATCTCTTCCTCGGTGTGCTTGGTGTGCCGGGCGAGCATCCGCTCCAACAGGGAACGCATCCGGAGGATCTCCCTGGCCTGAATCTCGATGTCGCTGGACTGCCCCTCGCCCTGCCCGGAGGGTTGGTGCAGCAGGATCCGGCTGTTCTCCAGCGCGAAACGCTTGCCCGGCGTCCCCGCGGTGAGCAGCACCGCCGCCGCGGACGCAGCCTGGCCCATGCAGATCGTCTGGATGTCCGGCCGGACAAACTGCATCGTGTCGTAAATGGCGGTCAGCGAGGTGAAGGATCCGCCCGGCGAGTTTATATAGATCGAGATGTCCCGGTCGGGGTCCTCGGACTCCAGGAACAGCAGCTGCGCCATCACGTCGTTGGCGGAGAGGTCGTCGATCGGGATACCGAGAAAGACGATACGTTCCCGCAGCAGCTTCTCGTAGGGATTAAGGTAAAGATCGCCACGGCTGGTCTTCTCGATGACCCGAGGGATCCCGTAGTGGCTGACGGGCAGACCGTTACCTGAGATCTGGCCAATAATCGGCTGGTACATGATGGGTGCCTCCGCGACGGCGGGTGATGGTCGGTTGCCGGATGTCGGCGGTGTCGGCCGGGTGTCCGCGGGACGCGGCTAGCTGACCGGGCCCTCGCTGGGGACCTGGCGGGCCTGAGCCACGACGTGGTCGACGAACCCGTAGTCCTTGGCCTCCTCGGCTGTGAACCAACGGTCACGGTCGGAATCCCGCTCGATCTGCTCGATCGCCTGGCCGGTGTGGAATGCGATCCGTTCCTGCATCATCCGCTTGGTATAGAGCATCTGCTCGGCCTGGATGGCGATGTCTGACGCGGTACCACCGATGCCACCCGACGGCTGGTGCATCATGATCTTCGCATGTGGAAGTGAGTACCGCTTGCCGGCCGCACCCGCGCACAGCAGGAACTGTCCCATGGATGCGGCGAGTCCGAGCGCAACCGTCGCCACGTCGTTCTCCACGTACTGCATCGTGTCGTAGATTGCCATACCGGCACTGACGGATCCACCGGGAGAGTTGATGTAGAGGAAGATGTCCCGGCTCGGGTCCTCGGCGTTGAGCAGTAGCAGCTGGGCACAGATCGCGTTGGCAATCTGGTCCTCCACCACCGAACCCAGAAAAATGATCCGCTCGCGCAGCAGACGGTTGAAGACCTGCTCGTCGAAACCGACCCCGCTCTGCCCCGGCGAACGCAGCTGTGGGACGACCAGGCTCGGGGCTGCGATGTCACTCACGGTTAGCTCCTCGGCTTCCTCGCGCTGGCGACGGTTGATCTGACCGGCTCGACACTATCTGTGACCCGAGTCAGTTCCGGGGCTTAGCGCTCGATGTTCGCGCTGGGCGTGAGGGCGAGCGAGCCCGGCGCCGCTCAATCCGGGTATTCCGGGCAATCGATCAACGGCGGGCCGTCCGACCGCCCGGCCCGCCCTCCCGCCGACGATCCGGGGACTTCGGCCGCCGGCGATGCGAGAAGAACCACGATCGCATCGCCTTTGGCCCGTCGGAATGCGGCGGCCCCCGGACGAGATGTCCGGGGGCCGCCGCTGGTTCGTCGTTCGCCGCCGCCAGAGTTCAGGCGCTGGGTGCGGGATCGGTAGACCCGCCCGCCTTCTCCGCACTGATGCCACCGGGTGCATCGAGATCACCGTCGGCGTCATCGTCAACATCGTCGTCGAGGTCGTCATCAAGATCTTTATCAAGATCGTCGTCGAGGTCGTCCTCCACGAC
This sequence comes from Protofrankia sp. Cas8, assembly GCF_963555845.1. Classification (NCBI taxonomy): domain Bacteria; kingdom Bacillati; phylum Actinomycetota; class Actinomycetes; order Frankiales; family Frankiaceae; genus Protofrankia; species Protofrankia sp. Cas8. The sequence continues at coordinate 69,346 of NZ_CAUVXI010000003.1, forward strand.
TGCGGCGTCCTCGGCCGCGCTAGCGCCCGGTACCCACGGAGCAGGCAGCGCCAGCTCGACCTCGCTTCCGGCCGGGTCGAGGACCGTCGCCTGCCGCAGCAGGAACGTGAGTGCCTTGTTCCGCAGCGTGTCGGCCATGATCGCTGAAAGGCCGTCCCCCTGGGTCAGCTGCTGGGCGAAGACGTCGGGACTCACCCCCATGCGCTGCGCCCGGCTGATCACCTGCTCCATCAGCTCGCCCTGATCGATCCGGAGCTGCTCGGCATTGATCACAGCGTCCAGGATGAACTGCGACTTCAGGGCCTTCGCCGCGAGCTGCCGCACGTCGGCGAGATGTTCCTCGTCAGTCTGGCCGAGCGTCTCCAGGTAGGCAGCGCGGTCAACGCCCATCCGCTCAAGCTCGTGGGCGAAACGGTGCTCGCGGGCCGCAACCTCGTCGTCGAGGACCGAATCCGGCAGGGGTGCGTCGACCCGCTCGATCAGGACGTCGAGGACGCGCTCGCGCGCCTGACCGAGCTGGCCGATCTCGGCCTCACGGACAAGGCGCCCGCGGATGTCCGCGATCAGCTCTGCGAGCGAATCAAACTCGCTGGCCGTCGTGGCGAAGTCATCATCGAGCTCGGGGAGCTCGCGCTCCTTGACGCCCCGGACCGTGACAGTGACCTCAGCCACACTGCCGGCGAGCTCGCCGGCAAGCAGTTCGGTCGCAAACGTGCGACTCTCCCCTTCGCCGGCACCGGTGATCGCCGCGTCCAGACCGTCGATCAGACTCTCGCTGCCGACCTCATAGGACATGCCGGCGGCCTCGGCATCGTCGATCACCTCGCCGGCCACGGTCGCGGACAGATCGAGCGAGATGAAGTCGCCGGCCTGCACCGGGCGCTCGACCGGCTTGAGCACGGCGGACCGCTCACGCATGGTCGTCAACAGCTCGTCCACCTGCTCGTCGGTCACCTCGACCGCGTCAACGGTGACCTCAAGGCCGTGGTAGTCGGGCAGCGAGATGTCCGGCCGGACGTCCACCTCCGCGGTGAAGACCAGCGGGGCACCGTCCGCGAACGAACTGATGTCGACCTCGGGCCGGGACAGGACGTCGACTTCCTCCTGCTGCACGGCATCGGTGTAGAACCGCGGCAAAGCGTTCTGGATGGCCTCCTCGAGGATCACACCCCGGCCGAGGCGCTGGTCGAGGATGCGCGGTGGAACCTTTCCCGGCCGAAAGCCGGAAACCCGGACCTCGCGCGCGAGCTTGCGGTAGGCGGCGTCGACGGACGGCTTGAGCTCGTCGAAGGGCACCTCGACGGTCAGCTTGACCCGGGTGGGACTGAGGGTCTCCTTGGTGGCCTTCACGGCGCGGCTAACTCCTGATGCGGCGGTGGATCGGATGGACGCGCCGAGAGTACCGGTCGGGGCGGGGAGACTCGAACTCCCGATCTCCTGCACCCAAAGCAGGCGCGCTAGCCACTACGCTACGCCCCGAGGCGTTGCTTCACTATCCTACGGGGTAGTGTAAGCGATGCGCCGCGGGTGTAGCTCAATGGTAGAGCCCCAGCCTTCCAAGCTGGCCATGCCGGTTCGATCCCGGTCACCCGCTCCACTCTGGGTGGGCCGTGTCCGACATACGCCGGACCAGGTCGTTCCGCCATGCCAACCCGGGGGCCGAGCCCCCTGGAACCCCCACGGCGCGGTGCCCGGCCGTCAGTGCGTCGGCCGTCAGGTCGACGGCACGAGAGTCGTCAGACAGAACGGGTGCCCCGCCGGATCGAGCAGTACCCGCCACCGGTCCGGGGATGGCTGCTCGTCGGCAAGTCGTGCGCCGATGGCAAGCGCCTGAGTCTGTGCCGCTTCAAGATCCTCGACCGCGAACTCTATGTGCACCTGCTGCGGGATGCCGCCCGTGGGCCACGTGGGGGGTCGATGGTCCGGGACCCGTTGCGCTGTGATCCAGACAGCCGGCCCCTTGACCGCGACGAAGTCCGCGCTGCTGAAAGCGATCTCACCGCCGGTCAACGCGGCGTAGAACCGGGCCAACGCATGGGGCTCGGAGCAGTCCAGCGAGATCGCTGCCAAGCGTGCGACACCAGCCACCGCGTTTCTCCTCACCGAGTGCGACACCGATTGCGACAGGCCGTCGCGTTCTGCACGACGGGTACGGAAACGCTATCATTGGATACCGACAGTAAACGCCGGCAGTAAACACCGACAGTAGATGGCCACCGGCTGGAGGCGGCCCGCCCTGTGCGGATTCCGCTCGGTGGTGCCGGTAACGTTCATGTGTGAGCGCCATCCTTGTCGCCAAGGGCCTGGCCGCCGGATACGGCGGGCGGGCGCTGTTCAGCCAGCTCGATCTGGTCGTCAGCCCTGGTGATGTGATCGGGCTGGTCGGAGCGAACGGCGCGGGCAAGTCCACCCTGCTGCGCCTGCTTGCGGGCCTGGCCAGCCCCGAACACGGTACGGTCGGGCTCACCCCGCCGAGCGCCTCGGTGGGGTACCTGGCGCAGGAACCCGACCGGCATCCCGACGAGAGTGTGCACGCCTTCCTTGCCCGGCGCACCGGCGTGACCGACGCCCAGGGCCAACTGGACGCCGCATCGGTTGCCCTGTCCCGACAGGAGCCCGGTTCGGACGACAGCTACGCGACGGCGCTGGACCGCTGGCTGACCCTGGGGGCCGCCGACTTCGACGAACGCGTGGCGGTGGTGGCAGCCGACATCGGGCTCGCGATCGACCTGGCGATGCCGACAACGGCGCTGTCCGGTGGCCAGGCGGCGCGGGCGGGGCTCGCCGCACTGCTGCTCAGCAGGTTCGACCTCTTCCTGCTCGACGAACCGACCAACGACCTCGACCTCGACGGACTGGCCCGCCTGGAGGAGTTCGTCACGGGACTGCGGGCCGGTGTCGTGGTGGTCAGCCACGATCGGGAGTTCCTCGCCCGCACCGTCACCGGCGTGCTGGAGCTAGATCTCGCACAGCAACAGATCAGCTTCTTCGGCGGCGGTTATCAGGCCTACCTCGACGAACGGGAGGTGGCTCGGCGGCACGCCCGGGAAGCCTTTGAGCAGTACGCCGACCGCCGCGGCGCGCTGACCGAACGGGCCCAGACCCAACGGAGCTGGATGGACAAGGGCGTGCGGAACGCCCGCCGCAAGTCCACCGACAACGACAAGATCGGCCGAAACCTCCGTGGCGAGACGTCGGAGAAGCAGGCCGCCAAGGTCCGCCAGACCGAACGTCTGATCGAGCGCCTCGATGCAGTCCCCGAACCGCGCAAGGAATGGGACCTGCGGATGCAGATCGCGGCGGCTCCGCGCTCCGGGGCCGTGGTCGCCGTGCTGACCGACGCGGTCGTGCGTCGCGGCGACTTCACCCTGGGACCGGTGACCACCCAGCTCGGCCGTGGCGACCGGGTGGCCATCACCGGGCCCAACGGGTCCGGGAAGTCGACGCTGCTGGCCGCGCTGCTCGGCCGGTGCCCGGTTGACCGCGGCCAGGCGTCGCTCGGTTCCGGAGTGCTGATCGGCGAGGTCGACCAGGCGCGTGGGCTGTTCGCGGTGGACGCCCCGGTTCTCGACGTCTTCGCCCGGTTGCTACCCGACCTGGTCACCGCCGACCTGCGCACCCTGCTGGCCAAGTTCGGTCTCCGGGCGGACCACATGAAGCGGGCGGCCGCCACCCTGTCGCCCGGCGAACGTACCCGGGCGGCGCTGGCGCTGCTGGCGGCACGCGGGGTCAACCTGCTGGTACTGGACGAGCCGACGAACCATCTCGACCTCCCCGCGATCGAACAGCTGGAGGCCGCGCTGGCCGGCTACACCGGCACCCTGCTTCTGGTCACCCATGACCGCCGGATGCTCCAAGCGGTCCATACCACCCGTCGGTGGCAGGTCAAGGCCGGCCAGGTCATCGAGGCGAGCGCCGGCTCGCCGATCCGTCAGGCACCATCGGACTTACCATGACGCTCGCCGACCAGCTGCCCGCAACGCCGGAACCCGACGACATCTTCGACGCGTTCACCGCGTGGGCCCACGGGCAGGGGCTTACCCTGTACCCCGCCCAGTCCGAGGCCCTCATCGAGATCGTGTCCGGTTCCAACGTCGTCGTGGCGACCCCGACCGGGTCCGGAAAGAGCCTCGTGGCCACCGGCGCCCATTTCGCCGCCATGGCCGCCAAGCAGCGCAGTTTCTACACCGCACCCATCAAGGCCCTGGTGTCGGAGAAGTTCTTCGCCCTGTGCGCCACGTTCGGAGCGAGCAGGGTCGGGATGCTGACCGGGGACGCCAGCGTCAACGAGAGTGCGCCCGTCATCTGCTGCACCGCCGAGATCCTGGCGAACATCGCCCTGCGGGACGGAGCCGGCGCCGACGTCGACCAGGTCGTGATGGACGAGTTCCACTTCTACGCCGACCCCGACCGAGGCTGGGCATGGCAGGTACCACTGCTGGAACTACCCCGCACGCAGTTCATCCTCATGTCGGCGACCCTGGGCGACGTGAGCCGGTTCGAAGCGGACCTCACCCGCCGGACCAGCCGCCCGACCGCGGTCGTCCGCTCCGCCGTACGTCCGGTGCCGCTTTATCACCATTACGTGCTCACCCCGCTGCACGAGACCCTCGAAGAGCTTCTCAACACCCATCAGGCACCCGTCTACGTCGTCCACTTCACCCAGGCGGCGGCGTTGGAACGGGCCCAGTCACTGATGAGCATCAACGTGTGCACCCGGGCGGAGAAGGACGCCATCGCCGAGATGATCGGCGGGTTCCGGTTCACGGCCGGGTTCGGTCGGACCCTGTCCCGCCTGGTCCGCCACGGCATCGGCGTCCACCATGCCGGGATGCTCCCCAAGTACCGGCGACTGGTGGAGCTGCTCGCCCAGGCCGGGCTCCTGAAGATCATATGTGGCACCGACACCCTCGGGGTCGGGATCAACGTACCGATCCGCACGGTCGTGTTCACCGCGCTGTCCAAGTACGACGGAACCCGGACCCGGCACCTGAGCGCCCGGGAGTTCCACCAGATCGCCGGCCGGGCCGGCCGGGCCGGCTATGACACGGTCGGCACCGTCGTCGTGCAGGCGCCCGAGCACACGGTGGACAACGAGCGTGCCCTGGCCAAGGCCGGTGATGACCCCAAGAAGCGACGAAAGATCGTCCGAAAGAAGCCGCCGGAGGGGTTCGTCTCCTGGGGTGTGCCGACGTTCGAGCGACTGGTGGCCGCGGAGCCCGAACCCCTGACGTCGAGCTTCACTGTCAGCCACGCGATGCTGCTCAACGTGATCAACCGACCGGGCGACGCGTTCACCGGCATGCGGCACCTGCTCACCGACAACCACGAGAGCCGCCCCGCGCAGCGCCGCCACATCCGCCGGGCCATCGCGATCTACCGGGCGTTGCTCGCGGCCGGAATCGTCGAGAAACTCGCCACCCCGGACGAGACCGGTCGCACCGTGCGGGTCACCGTCGACCTTCAGCTCGACTTCGCCCTCAACCAGCCGCTGTCGCCCTTTGCGCTGGCCTCCCTGGACCTGCTCGACCGGGGCTCGCCAAGCTATCCGCTGGACGTTCTGTCCATCATCGAAGCCACCTTGGACAACCCACGCCAGGTCCTCTCCGCGCAGCAGTTCAAGGCCCGCGGGGAGGCCGTGGCCCAGATGAAGGCGGACGGCGTCGAGTACGAGCGGCGCCTTGAGCTGCTCGACACGGTCACCTACCCCAAGCCGCTGGACGAGCTCCTCGGGGCCGCGTTCGCGATCTACCGACGCGGCCACCCGTGGGTCGACGACCACGAGCTCGCACCCAAATCGGTGGCCCGGGACATGTACGAGCGGGCCATGACCTTCGTCGAGTACGTCGGCTTCTACGGCCTGGCCCGATCCGAGGGCCTGCTGCTGCGCTACCTGGCCGACACCTTCAAGGCCCTGCGGCAGACGGTGCCCGAGGACGCCCGGACCGAGGAGCTCACCGACCTGACCGAATGGCTCGGCGAACTGGTCCGCCAAGTCGACTCGAGCCTGTTCGACGAGTGGGAGAAGCTGCGCAATCCGACGCCGGAGGCGTCATCCGCTGCGATCGACGAGCGGCCGCCCGCGGTGACGGCCAACATCCGCGCATTCCGGGTACTCGTGCGCAACGCCCTGTTCCGCCGGGTGGAGCTGGCCGCGCTGCGCCGTTACGACGATCTCGGTGCGCTCGATGCCGACGCGGGCTGGGACCGTGAGCGATGGGCGGGAGCCCTGGAGCCGTACTTCGACCTGCACGGCGAGATCGGCACCGGCCCCGACGCCCGCGGACCGGGACTCCTCATCATCAACTCCGAACCCGGGCGCTGGACGCTCCGGCAGATCTTCGACGATCCGGCCGGCGACCACGACTGGGGCATCAGCGCCGAGGTGGACCTTGCCGCCTCGGACGAAGCCGGGGCGGCTGTCCTGCACATCACCACAGTTGATCAATTGTAGTACAAACTGTAGTGCGAACTGTAGTGCGGACTACAGTGCGGGCGAATGACCGCGACCGGGCACACAGCGTGCTGGACGCACTGATCGCCGACCGAACCGAGGAGGAGCTCGGCGAAGCCGCCGTGACCACGGGCGCCCACCACGAGCAACTGCGATGTCGTGGACTCCAGCAACAGCGCGCGGGCGGCGGAGTCGACGACCACCTCGCTGCTGACACACAGCTGCGGTGGAGCGTCCCGCAACCCCGTGGCCAGCGCATCGTCGAGCAGATCGTTCGCATGATCGACAAGGGCCCGACCGACGGATGCGAGAAAATCCGGATAGGGCGTGGACGCGACCGCCAGCGCATGTACCACCCGCAGCGGCACATCGCGGTACGTCGCCTCACGAGCCGCCCACCGCAGGGCGGCCAACGACGATGGCGAACCATCTACCCCGACGGCCACCGGACGGCGGTCGCCGGGCACGCCAAAGCCCCGGCCGCGGACGACGACAGCCGGAACCTCGCCGTGGTCGACGACCGCCCGGCCCACCGTCCCACCGACAGAGCGGTGCAACAGACCGCGCTCGTGCGAGCCCACGACCAGCATCAACGCGTGCTTCGACGCTGCCAACAGGGCGAGCGGCGCGGGCTCGTGGACCACCCGCCGGACGATGTCGGGAGATGGGTCGCAGGCCGGGAGTCGACCAAGTGCCGTCTCGAGAACCGCAGCCGCCGCCGCCGTCAACCCATCACGATCTGCAGTGTGCACCTGTCGGTGGACGAGCCTGGGCTGGCCGTCCGCGGTCCATGCCAGCATGGCGGTCACCGACCGTCGATGCATGGCCGCGGTGTGCCAGGCCCACCGCAACGCCTCGACGGAACCCGGCGAGCCGTCCACGCCGACAACGATCCCTGGTAGAGCCAGGCTGCTACCGTCTGTCATCGCCGTCCTCCCTACGCCCGACCGAGGACCCGTTGTGAGCGCCACTCGTTTTGATCATGAGGCCGAGGGCGGCCGGGTGCCGGACGCATCCGGGCACAGTGACGGAGACGTCGGACGGAGACGTCGGACGGAGACGGGAACCGCTACCCGGGCTCGCGCGACGCGGCTGTCGGGCTACCCGGGTGTCGTACTACCCGGCGGTGCTCGGGGTGGACGCGCGCATCATTGCCCGGACCGCCATGAGCGCGAATCCGAGGAGATTGCGTCCCGGCCAGGCCGACGGAACCTGTGCCCGGGCGTCGTCGGCGGCCAGACCGATCCCCCACACCCGGTCCAACGGACTCGCCTCCACCAGCACCCGCTCGCCGGTGCCGAGCAGATAATTACGCAACGGCGGATGCTGACTGAACTTCGCGACGTTGCCCTGGACGACGATGTCGAAGGAGCATTCGCTCCACACAGTCTCATCGAAGCCGCGTACCTGCCGGCCGTGCTTCTTCGCGGCGGCCGGCTCGGCGGTGGCAAGAACCGCCCGAGCCGCGGCCACGTCGCCGAACAGCCGGGCCTTGCGTTCCATCATGAAATGCTCAGCCGTCGGATAACGCAGGCCGTCAACAGTGAACGCGGAGGGCCACCACTGGCTCAGGCAGCCCACGCCGACGCCACGGCCGCCGCCACGCGGCGGATGGTGCCCCCAGAAGAAAAGAAGATCCAGAGCGTGCCCAGCCTGTTCCAGCAGGACCAGATCCTCAACCGCAGAGGCGCTTGCCGGGATGCTCACGGCCTGATGGTCGCATGAGTTGCCTCACCTCCAACAGCATTCCCACCAGTGCCCCGAGGACTGCGGCCTGCGGGCGCGCGATCTGACGATCGTGGCGCGCCCTTTGGCCCACCAGCCGAACCATCCAGAGCGTCCCCGGGCTGGGACGGCGCTTCATCGGGGCGGACCCCTGGCCGACGATCACGTTGCGTCGCCGGACGTGACGCCGGACGTTCGGCGCGTGCGTGCGGTACCGGCGGCAGGAAGAGGGCGACGATCTGCAAATCACATGACAACTGCATCGGTATGACCTTCGTCAGAAAGACCCTTGCCCGCCTGGACGATCTTTGCCGGAAGACCCCTGTTACGGACTTGTCATCGTGAGCACGTGTCGTTGACCCAGTCGGCGAGCTGTCCCCGCAGGTTGATCTCCCCCGGGTTCCGCGAGACACGGTCGGCGATTCCGCGGATGTTCTCGTCCGGTGCAAGATCACGAACGACAAGGGCCACCAACCGCGCAGTCTGCGCGCTCGAACGGACGTCGGCCGACCGTGCATCGATCTGGGCGCAGACCGCATCGGCGCCCGCCTGCTTCGTCTCCTTCGACACCGAGCCGCAGCCGACCAGTCCGACGAGCACCGCCACCGCGAGCACCGCGACCGCGAGCGCCGACCCCGTCATCGGTAAGAACCGGGTGCGGTTGCGAGCCACGGTCGGCCTCCCTCTGGGCGTTCGGCACATCGGGCGCAAGGGGCGCAAGGGCGCGCCGCCTACATCCGCCGATACCTGCTGACGCTATCGCCCGCGACGGCGCATCCGGGCCGACCACGCCGATCCACAGGAGTCCGTTTGAGGACACCGCCTCGACCGGTGGTGCCCGTCGGCTCGCCGTACCCGGAGCATCAGTCGTCGGGCTGGCAGCCAGTCAGATGACAGGCGCCCACTCCTGGGCCTGCGTGCGCAGCGTCGACCAGTCCACACCCGCCTGCCGGGCATTGTCCGCCAGCGACATGATCCCAGCGGACAGCCAGGACGCCGGACGGCCCGCGCTGATCGCCAACGCCTGTGTTGTCAGAGCCTCAGCCTCGTCGAACTGCCGCTGTCCCAACGCCGTCCGGGCCTGGTAGATCCGGACGGCGGACATGGCGCCGTTCGCGTGTACCGGGTCGAACATGTCCGCTGCCATGTCCAGCCGTGGTGTGGCCTGGTCCGCATCGCCGGCGGTAGCCAACGCAGCGCCTGCGAACGCGGCGACATAGCCGGGGTGAACCCCGTCCAGCTGATAGCCGATCGGACCCTTGGCTGCACCGACCTGGAGTCGTTCGGCCTGGTCGACAATCCCGCGGACCGTGTCCGGGGCGTCGCCGAGGCCGGCCCTGACGTTCGCCTCGATGACGGCGGCAAGGACGGCAACGTGGCTGCCCTTCGCCATGGTCTGCGCGGACATCGTCAACGTGAGCGCCGTGCCCGGATCCTGGAAGCTGTCGGCGGCGAGCTCCGCGAGGGTCACCGTGGCATGTGCGGCGGTGCTGGTGTCACCTGCATGCCGGGCGATCGTTCGGGCCATCGACGCGGCCTTGACCGCCTGCGCGGGACGTCCGGCGTCGGACAGAGCAGAGGCCCGCATGGCCTGCGTACGGGCATGGAGAACCTGCCGGTGTCGTCATGCCGGGCACCCCGGTCGTGACCAGACCTGCGAGGCCGGCGGCGGCGAGGGCGATGAGTGATCGCCGGTCGGCATCTGCTTGTCGCATCCCGCGCTCCCCGGCGTCCGACACTGCCCAGTGAGCCAAGTGTCGGTTCCCCGCCGCCGTAAGTACATCATTTACTCCCCGTGCCCATGTAGGCCGAAATCCGTGTGCGAACGGTAACGTCACCTGCCACTTTCTGCGAGCAATTTGGTACATGCAGTCATACCACTTGCACACCACGGACGCCGCCGGCGCCGCACTGCTACGGAATAGTGGCGGTGACGACGCGGCAGGCGGCGACGCGGCAGGCGGCGACGCGGTGTGAGGGAACCGGCCGGATGTCAACCGGCTGCGCCGACGTGGACATGGCGGCGCAGTTTCCCCTCAACGAGGGGCTGACACGGCGTGTGCAGGAGAGAGCGGAGCTCGACCGGTCCGACCGGCTGGCCCGGTCAGCGACGTCCCCTCGGCCCGGGCCTGCTCGACGAGGCGCCGCGCGAGCGCCTCGTCGAGCACCGGTGCCGCCGCGTCGGCGCCGGCCGGTCTGTTCGTGATCGTCTCCGTCGCCGGCTCGGTCGTCGCGCTGGTCATCTGGTGCCTCCTCTACCTGCGCGTATGCACAGATTGTGACATTGGAGTTACACCGCTGTTCTGGACCTCATCCAGCTCGCTCAGCACGGCATCCGGCGCACCCCGATGCCGCGCATGACGGCGATGCTCGCAACCCGCGAAGGCTGGATCTACGCCCAGCTCGGCCGGGTCCAGGACTGCCACCGCGCGATGCACGCACCCCGGCCCCGCTCCTTGATCCGCATTCCCTTCGGTGCGACGAGTGGAAGGAAGACGTCAGGAGGCGCCGGTTTTCGGGCGGAAAATGTATGTCAACCATCCACTCGTGCTGGACCGGCCACCCATCAAGGCGTCGCTGTCCCAGCGGCTGCACACCAGGGCGACCACCCGCTGGCCCCAACTGACCCGGCGGGGGTGCCCGAGAGCTGCGCGAGAATCGACGCTAACGTCGGATGGTGCGGGTAGCGACATGGAACATCAACTCGGCGAAGGCACGGCAGGCGCGTCTGATCGAATGGTTGGACCGAGTCCAGCCGGACGTAGTCTGCCTCCAGGAGACCAAGCTCGCCGACGACGCCTTCCTCGAGCTCTTCGATGAAGATCTCTTCCGGCGCGGCTACACCGTCGCACATCACGGAAACGGCCGGTGGAACGGGGTAGCGATCTTCTCGCGGGTCGGCCTGGGCGACGTCGAACGCGGGCTCGCCGATGGTCCCGGCTTCCCGGAGCCAGAACCTCGGGCACTGGCCGCGACGTGTGGCGGCATCCGGGTCTGGTCGCTTTATGTGCCCAACGGCCGGGCGCTGGACGATCCGCACTACGCCTACAAGATCACGTGGCTCGCCGCGCTGCGGGCATGCCTGGAAAAGGCCCTGGCGACCACGCCGGTACTCGCCTGCGGTGATTTCAACGTCGCTCCCACCGACGCCGACGTGTGGGACCCGGCCGACTTCGTCGACGCCACCCACGTCACCGACGCCGAACGCCAGGCCCTGCGAGGACTGACCGACCTCGGCCTGGTGGACGTCACGCGCGCACGGTGGCCAGACGAACAGGTCTTCACCTACTGGGACTACCGGTCGCTGATGTTCCCCAAGAACAAGGGCATGCGCATCGATCTCGCCCTTGCCAGCGCTCCGGTTGCCGAGCGGGTACGGGCGATCTGGGTGGACCGGGCGGCCCGCAAGGGTGCGGGCACATCGGACCACGCGCCGGTGGTCGTCGACATCGACGAGGCACCCGACGGCGACATCGGCCCGATGGTCCCGCCTCCCTCACCCCGCGCACAGCGCAAGCCGACCGGGGCTGACCGGGGCTGACCGGCTGGCGAGACCCTCGCGGCCGGCCCGCAGGCGGTGAGCAGGTCGCGGGTCAGCCCGCCTGTACCCCGTCAGCCGTCCGTGCCTGGGTGGCCACGCGCGGCTCAGCACCTGACCCTGCCGGCGCGTCCGCCGGGTCGCTGGCCCGATCGCGTTGCGGCGCGCCGGCGATGACCGGGATACGCCTGCCGCGACCGACCGTCATGGCGCCGGCAAGCCGCACCGACAGGACGCCGTTGTCGTAGGTCGCGGAAATCTGGTCCGCGCCGACGCCGTCCGGCAAGTTGAACTCACGCTGGAAGCCGCCATGGCGACGTTCCCGTAGCACGACCGTACGGCCGTCATCGGGATGGCCGTCGCCCGCGCGGGCCTCGGTCCGTTCCCCACGGACGACCAGGCGGCCCCGCTCCAGCTCGACCGTGACGTCCCGGTCGACGTCAACTCCGGGAAGCTCCAGCTGCACGACGATGTCATCCCCATCGGTGACGACATCGGCCGCGGGGACGAAACCGGTGCGAGCCATCCGCGTCCGGTCAGGGACACCCCAGGTACGACGAACGATCTCGTCGAACTCCCGGTCCAGACGTCCGAACGCGGCGAACGGATCCCACAGGTAGGCGGTCATGACTTCTCCCTTCAAGGGCGGTTCCTGTCACGCTCGATCCCCGCACGGATCGGGCTCATGTCATGTTTGTTGAGCCTAACAGACTCAGACTTATGACGGAACCGGGAAGCAGTCTCGGTCCAGTAGCTGTGCTCCGGACCGACGGTCACCTACCCACGGCCTCCCGTGCACCTGCTCGACGGTTGACTTTCCGCCAGGCAGGCGCGAGCCGGCGCTCGCCGCCGGGAGACGACTCCACCCCCACCAGGCGACGTGAGGGTCCGGCCCGGTGACATGCCTGTCTTCGACGGCGCGCTCCACCCCGGCTCGTGGTCGGCCTGGCTCGTGGTCGACCTGGCTCGTGGTCGGCCTGGCTCGGCGAGCCGGACCGGACGAGCGCGGCTCGCTACCGTGCGTCCGCGTAGCTGACGTTGATCGTCGTGAAACCCAGCGCGCTGAACAGACCTCGCAGCATTCCAGTGGTATTGCGTTGGGCCAGGGTCAGGACGGAACCATCGGCCTTCGCCGCCTGTGTCATCCTGTCCGCGGCTACCACATAGAGTTCGCGATCATCGCTGGCGCTGCCGGTGAGAAAGCCACCGATCCGGTCCAGCACGCCTTTTTGGCGTGCCACGACGTAACTGTGTTCCGGATCAACCCGCGGTTCCGACAGCGTCGGCGCGGGCAGATGGACCGACACCGTCCGCCGGTCTTCGGAGACCGTCACCGCATCCGCACCGAGCTTTCCGAAATCGACCACGGAGTCGACACTGCCGACACCCACGAACAAGGTCCGCTCGCCACGCAACGAGGCCGGTATGAACCTGGTCTCATCCGCCAGATCGACGACGACTTCAAAATGGGCGCTGGCCGCGTGGTACTCGCTGAGATCGGTCAGGGACCGCAGCACCGCGGGCGGACTGCGGTCGATCCTCTCCTGACCGAACGGATTGGTCAGCGACGGCCGCCAGCCGCTGACGAACCCGATGCCGGCGAGAACCAGCACGGCACCGACGACGATGAGCAACAGCCGCGCGACACCAAGGCGGACCCGCAGCAGCGCGACGAAACCCGACCTGATACCGGACCCGATGCCAGACCTTTCACTCATGGCAACGTTTGTACCCGCAAACGACCATCTGCACCCGCAGCCCGGCTGCAAGATGATCCGAAGTCACCGACCCGACCCCGCCCGGCCCGCGCCGCCGGGCCCGTACCGGTCCGACGGTGGACGAGCAGCGGGCACGAGAACCCCGCCGTCGCCGGACCCGCTCGCATCCGTCCGCGCAAGAATGATCGCGGTGCGGTCGTCGCTCGGACGCCCGGGAGCGTACGCGCGGACGGCTTCGAAAACCGCGTCGAGCAGTTCCTGCGGGCCCCGCGAAGGGACCCGCAGGATCTCCGCGACCAACCGGTCCTCGCCGAACTGCTCACCTTTTTCGTTGCGGGCCTCGATGAGGCCGTCGGTGTAGATGAACAGAGCGTCGCCGGGCTGTAGCCGAATGGTCGCGGTCGCCCAAGCGCCCGGGGCCGCCAGCAGGCTGGACACCAGCGGCCCGATGGCGGTGAGCGTGACGACATCAGCGGTCGGCGATTCCCCCGGCGGAGTCGCCGGGAGCTCTCCTGCTCGGCCGGGGCGGCCCCCGGACCGGCCGGATCGGCCCCGTCTGTCCGGCGACGACCCCCGATCGGGCGGCGACCCCCGATCGGGCGGCGACCCCCGATCGGGCGGCGACCCCCGATCGGGCGGCGACCCCCGATCGGGCGGCGGCCTCCGATCGGGCGGCGACCCCGGATCACGAGCAGGCCCCGGATCGCGTGGGGACCCCGGCGGCTCCGCGCGAACCGCCCCGACCGGCTTCGCCGATACAGCCGGAAGCCCGGCGGCAGGGACCCCGGCGGCAGGGACCCCGGCGCCGGCGAACAGCTCGACCGCCGGGCCGGACCGGCGCAGCAGAAGCCCCTGCGGATGGCCGGCGTTGGCATATTCGACCGTCCCGGTCGCCGGGTCGACCACCGCGACCACGGCCGTGGCGAAGACCTCGTCGGTCTCGCCCAGGTTGTCCACGACCCACTCGATGGCAGCTCCGGGGTCGGACACCCCGCCGGTCAGTGCCGCGCCCAGCAGCTGTTTGAGCCGCAGCGCGTACACACCAGCCGCCGAGCCGTGGCCGGACACATCGCCCACAACCACCCCGACCCGGCCGCCGGGCAGGTCCACCGAATCGAACCAGTCGCCAGCCAGCTCCCCCTCGGCCGGATCTACCCGACCGCGCACGACCAGCCCGGACGCGTGCAGGGTGGACGGGGTGAGCGCGTCACGCAGGGCGACCACGGCGGGTCCCTCCTGAGCGAGCGCCTCCCAGAGCCGGTCGTTCTGCCGGACGAGGCGTACCAGCTGCGCCCGCATCGCCTCAACGTTGCCGGCAAGATCGACCAACTCCTTGGGCCCGACCGCCGGGATACGGGTGTCATAACGTCCGGCAGCGACCGCGTTGACCGCCCTACGCAGCGAGGCGATCGGCCGCAGGAGCCAGCGACGTGCGACAACACTCAGCGTGACCACAATGACCGCGACCAGGAACACCGCTGTACCCAGTGAACTGAGCAACAGGTCCTGGGCGCCGGCGACCCGACCGACGGTGGATGTCTGCTCCTGGGAAATCGCGATCTCAAGGCTGGTCACATCGGCGCGCAGTGCACTCAGCCGGGTCCGGGCCGTCGAGGACCTCTCGACATCGCGGGCAGCCGCAACAGCACCGTCCCGCATCGCCGCAAGTTCTGGCCGCGCCACGTCCGAGCGCCACGCCTGGTATGCCCCGGCGACGCCGTGCAGCTGGGTGACCAACGTGGCCTGACCATCCAGGAGCATCTCCAGGCGCGCATAGTGCACCGGGATCAACTTGCCGGCCTCGTCGAACGAGTCGAGGAAGGAGCGATCCTCGGTGATCAGATACCCGCGAACGCTGCTCTCCTGATCGACGTAGTCGGCCAGGAGCATGGCCGCGGTGGTCGCGGCGGGATCCAGTCGGTTGCCCCGTTCGGCGGTGGCATGGTTGGCCCTGACCGCGGAGTAAACCGCTACCCCGAGGGTGGCAACGCCCACGACCAGAGCCAGTGCCGCCATCGCCCGGATACCCCAGCGCAGACCCGCCACCTGTGCCACGGTGACTCCCTCCGATCCCCGAAGCCCTTGCAGCCTCGATGTCGGGCTCACGGCATTGTCGCCCAACGCGATGACGGCATGGCGCGCAGCCGGGCGCTCGGACGCCCCGCCGAGCGTCCCGGCGGCGCGTGCCATCCGCCCGCCCGGCCGGGTCCCGACCCGATCCGGTGGTTGGACCATGACTGAAGATCTTTTTCATGGAGAGTTAATGATCGTCACCACTCACAACGCTTCTCCATCCGTTACGC